>JBCKPM010000069.1:0-9014 GCA_038901675.1 Usitatibacteraceae bacterium
GGGGGCCTTTACTTCAACCGTGTCACCGGCTGATTTGCCGATCATGGCGCGGGCGATGGGCGACGAGAACGACACCTTGGAAAGTTTGATGTCGGCTTCGTCTTCACCGACGATTTGATAACTAACCTTCTCGCCAGACTCCACCGCCTCGAGATCGACTGTTACGCCGAACACCACGCGGCCATCATCATCCAGCGTCTTCGGGTTGATGACTTGCGCGCTCGAGAGCTTGCCCTCGAGTTCGATAATGCGTCCTTCGACAAATCCTTGGCGCTCCTTGGCCGCGTCGTATTCGGCGTTCTCCGACAAGTCGCCATGTGCACGCGCCTCCGAAATCGCTTTGACCACACTCGGTCGCTCGACCGTTTTAAGGCGATGCAATTCAACTTTAAGCGCCTCGGCACCAGCAACGGTCAGGGGAACTTTGGCAAGACTACTCATGGATTTTCCAGTGGAGGTGAAGTTAGCGAATCTACGTAGCCCGCATGAAGCGTCGCGTAATGCGGGTCTGCCATCGCAGAATCTTATCCCGCATTACGCTGCGCATGGCATTACTTTGCAATGCGCTGATGCAGCGATTGCAACGAATACACCGAGAGTTCGGAAAGGTGCTGCATACCCACACACGCGGCCTTGGCACCGGCAACCGTCGTGTAGTACGTGATGCGGCCCTGCAAGGCTGCGTTGCGAATCGACCACGAATCGCGAATCGAGCGCTTGTCTTCTTCGACGGTGTTCACGATTAACGTGATTTCGCGGTTTTTTACCATATCGACAATGTGCGGGCGGCCTTCAAGCACCTTGTTGACCGGCTCGACCGGGATGCCGACCAGCGCAAGATGGGCGGCAGTGCCCTTGGTTGCCACCAGTGCAAAACCGAGATCAATCAATACCCGAGCGATTTCTTCAATCTTGGGCTTGTCCGCGTTGCGCACCGAGATAAACGCCTTGCCTGCGGACGCGCCGGTGGCGGGCAGCTTTACGCCGGCCGCCAATTGCGACTTCACAAACGCCTCGGCAAAGGTCATACCGACACCCATCACTTCACCCGTGGACTTCATCTCCGGGCCGAGAATCACATCGACACCGGGAAACTTGATAAACGGAAACACGGCTTCCTTGACCGAGTAATAAGGCGGCGTGATTTCTTTGGTAAAGCCCTGCGCTTTCAGCGATTTGCCGGCCATGGCGCGCGCGGCAATTTTGGCCAGCGGCGCGCCGATCGCTTTGGACACGAACGGCACGGTGCGCGACGCGCGCGGATTGACCTCGAGCACATAGACCACATCGTGGCCATTTTCCTTTGTAATCGCAAACTGCACATTCATGAGCCCGACGACGTTGAGCGCTTTAGCCATGGCAACGGTCTGCTCGCGCAAGACATCTTGCAATTGATCCGAGAGTGAGAACGGTGGCAGCGAGCATGCCGAGTCGCCGGAGTGAACGCCAGCCTGTTCGATGTGCTCCATGATGCCGCCGATAATCACATCGGTGCCGTCTGATACCGCGTCCACGTCCACTTCAATCGCGTCGTTGAGGAATCGATCAAGCAACACCGGCGAATCGTTCGACACTTTCACGGCTTCTCGCATGTAACGCTCAAGGTCGGACTCGATGTGAATGATTTCCATCGCACGACCACCGAGCACATAGCTTGGGCGCACCACCAACGGGTAGCCTATTTCTCGCGCCTTGATAATTGCCTCTTCATTGGTGCGTACGGTACGGTTGGGCGGCTGCTTTAAGCCCAGCTTGTGAATCATTTGCTGAAAGCGCTCACGGTCTTCGGCCATGTCGATCATGTCGGGCGTGGTGCCAATAATCGGCACGCCGTTAGCTTCCAGTGCGCGCGCCAACTTCAATGGCGTTTGTCCGCCGAACTGCACAATCACGCCCACCGGTTTTTCAAGGTCAACAATTTCGAGTACGTCTTCTAGTGTGAGCGGCTCGAAGTAAAGCCGGTCGGAAATATCGTAGTCAGTCGAAACGGTTTCCGGATTGCAATTGACCATGATGGTCTCGAAACCATCTTCACGCAGCGCAAGTGCGGCGTGTACGCAGCAGTAGTCGAACTCGATGCCCTGCCCGATGCGGTTCGGCCCGCCACCAAGAATCATGATTTTTTTGTTGTTGGTCGGATTTGCTTCGCACTCTTCGTCGTAACTCGAATACATGTACGCGGTCGAGGTGGCGAATTCAGCCGCGCAGGTGTCGACACGCTTATAGACCGGGCGAATGCCGTTGGCGTGGCGTAATTTGCGAATTTCGCTGTCAGACACTTTCAGCAGATGCGCGAGCCGACGATCAGAGAACCCTTTGCGCTTCAATGCCCGCAATTGGGTCGCGTCAATTTGATCGAGTGTTTGCTTCTCGAGTTCAAGCTCAATCTTGACCAATTCTTCGATTTGCACCAGAAACCACGGATCGATTTTGGTATAGCCGTGAATTTCTTCCAGACTCATGCCAATGCCGAACGCATCGGCCACATACCAGAGACGCTCGCCGCGCGGGTAGGCGAGCTCGTCACCGATTTTTTCCGGGTCAACCGTCTTCAGATTAAAGCCGTCCACCCCGGCTTCGAGACCACGCAACGCTTTTTGCAAGCTCTCCTGAAAGTTACGGCCAATCGCCATCACCTCACCGACACTCTTCATCTGCGTCGTGAGCCGATCATCGGCTCGGGGAAATTTTTCAAACGCGAAGCGCGGCACTTTGGTCACGACGTAATCGATCGACGGCTCGAACGAGGCCGGCGTGGCCCCGCCCGTGATGTCGTTGCGCAATTCGTCTAGCGTGTAACCGACCGCGAGCTTGGCGGCAATCTTGGCAATCGGAAACCCGGTCGCCTTCGACGCCAACGCCGAAGAACGCGACACCCGCGGGTTCATCTCGACAATCAACATGCGGCCGTCTTTCGGATTCACGGCAAATTGCACGTTCGAGCCGCCAGTCTCAACGCCAATCTCGCGCAAACACGCGATCGAGGCGTTGCGCATGATCTGGTATTCCTTGTCGGTGAGCGTCTGCGCCGGCGCGACGGTAATCGAGTCGCCGGTATGCACACCCATCGGATCGAGATTTTCAATCGAGCAGACGATGATGCAGTTGTCGGCTTTGTCGCGCACCACTTCCATCTCGAATTCTTTCCAGCCGAGCAGCGATTCCTCAATCAGCAGTTCGTGTGTTGGTGAGGCTTCCAGCCCGCGTTCGCAGATTTCGATGAGTTCGTCGCGGTTGTAAGCGATGCCGCCGCCCGAACCACCCATGGTGAAACTCGGACGAATAATGGCCGGGAACCCAATCGCGGCTTGCACCTGCAAGGCTTCTTCTAGCGAATGCGCGATCGCCGAACGCGCTGACAAGAGGCCGATTTTGGTCATCGCTTTCTTGAACTTCTCGCGATCTTCGGCTTTATCAATCGCCTCTTTGGTCGCGCCGATCATTTCGACGTTGTACTTATCCAGCACACCGTGTTTGGCCAAATCGAGTGCACAGTTGAGCGCGGTCTGGCCACCCATGGTTGGCAGCAGCGCGTCGGGGCGCTCCTTGGCAATGATTTGCTCAACGATGCGCCAGGTAATCGGCTCGATGTAGGTCACATCGGCCATCTCTGGGTCGGTCATGATGGTCGCCGGATTGGAGTTAATCAGGATGACCTTGTAGCCTTCATCACGCAACGCCTTGCACGCTTGCGCGCCGGAATAGTCGAATTCACACGCCTGGCCGATGACAATCGGGCCTGAGCCGATGATGAGAATGGATTTGATGTCGGTACGTTTTGGCATATCAGGTGAAGCCGATCTTGCGCTTTGGTTTGGTGGCCGTCGTTTTGTCATCCATCAACTGGCGGATCGCTTTGAACACGACGGCAAATTGTTCGTCATATTCCGCTTCGAGTTTCGCGACCTTGCGTGCGAGTTCTCGGTTGGCGTCGATCATGGATCGCATCTGCACGAACGCGCGCATGATTTCGATGTTTACCGCAACGGCACGGTCACTTCGCAGCACGCTGGAGAGCATGGCGACTCCGTGCTCGGTAAACGCAAACGGAATCTTGCGAAGGCCGCCCCAACTTGAAGTCACAAATTGTGACTTCAAGTTGGTAAACTCTTGATCTGTAAGTGGAAACATGAAATCCACTGGAAATCGATTCGCATTTCTTTTGACCGCTTGCATGAGCGTCCTAGTCTCAACACCGTACAGCGCCGCCAGATCCTGCGCGAACATCACGCGCATGCCACGTACGATTGCGATCTTTGAAACAACAACTTCATAGGCAACCAGCGCCTGTCGCGCGGTCAGTCGTTTCACTTTTGCGGCGGACGTGGCACTAGTGTCGCGACTCAGAAATAGCGGTGCAAATGAAGCGGATGGATTTTTTCGCAGGGCAAGGCGCGAGGAGGCGACATAGCCCGGACTATGGCAACGACGAGCAACGCCGCCATGCGGAAAAAGACGCCGTTTCATGTATCGATATTTCTGTGTCACGACACTAAACTTAGCCAGCACGCGCCTGCTCCATCATTTTCATAAACCGATCAAACAAATATCCCACCTCATGCGGCCCTGGGCTCGCTTCCGGGTGGCCTTGAAAACTAAACGCGCGCTTGTCAGTGCGCTCAATCCCCTGACAAGTCCCGTCGAACAACGACTTGTGGGTAACGCGAACGTTGGCTGGCAGCGTGGTTTCGTCGACCGCAAAGCCGTGGTTCTGGCTGGTGATGAAAACTTTTTTTGAATCGAGGTCCTGCACCGGATGATTGGTGCCGTGGTGACCGAATTTCATCTTTACCGTTTTTGCACCCGAGGCGAGTCCCAATAACTGGTGGCCGAGGCAGATGCCAAACACGGGCACATCGTGCGCGATGATGTGCCGAATCGCCTCGACCGCGTAATCACACGGTTCAGGATCGCCCGGACCGTTGGACAAAAATACGCCATCTGGTTGCATCGCCAATACTTCGGCACCCGGCATGGTAGCTGGCACTACCGTAACACGACAGCCGCGATCGGCGAGCATACGCAAAATGTTGTGCTTGACGCCGTAGTCGTAGGCCACCACGTAAAACTTGCTGCCGTCGACTTTGCGATATCCATCGACGAGCGCCCAACTGCCCATGTCCCATTCGTACGGCGCTGCACAGCTGACCTCTTTGGCCAGATCGAGTCCGGCCATGGAAGGCGCGGCCTGCGCACGCTGGTGAGCGCGTTGGACGGCGGCAGCATCGGTCGAGCCCACCAGAATGCAGCCGTTTTGTGCACCCTGTTCCCGCGTGTGTCGCGTCAGGCGTCGCGTGTCAATGTCGGCGATGGCGACAATCTTGTTCTGCACCAAATAGTCGGCAAGACTGGATTGACTGCGAAAGTTGGATGTGAGTAACGGCAGGTCGCGAATAACCAGTCCGGCTGCAAAAGGCTTGCGCGACTCGGCGTCTTCAGGATTGGTGCCAACATTGCCGATGTGGGGATAAGTCAGCGTGACGATCTGCCCCATGTACGATGGGTCGGTCAGAATTTCTTGATAGCCGGTCATGGCGGTGTTGAATACGACTTCACCAACTGCGAGTCCATCGTTGGCGTCGACTGCGCCAACTGAAGTGCCTTTGAATACCGATCCGTCAGCGAGAACCAACACAGCAGGCGGGGGCGACTTCACACTCACGGCACACTCCAGAAGACCTTGAACAATGCATCTCGCGAGTGTCATTGCCGCCCGCCGATGACGGGCACGCAAATTCAACGGGCATAAAAAACGGGAAAGGCCGTAGGGAGATTTGACTCGATCCCGGTGCGCTTTCCCGCGTTCTGCTCCGCAAACTTTCTGCGACGCGATTAAAGGAACATTTTACCCGAAAGCGCGTCTTCCCGCAATGCGGAATGCACTCATTTCAGCCCGAATACGTCGTCCATATCAAACAAGCCGCTGGACTTGCCGGACAAGAACTTCGCCGCCCGCAGCGCGCCATGCGCATAAGTTTCGCGCGAGGATGATTTGTGCGTAATCTCGATGCGTTCGCCGTCAAAAGCAAAAAACACAGTGTGATCGCCCACAATGTCGCCCGCGCGTAGCGCCGAAAAACCGATCGACCCCGACTTTCTTTCACCGGTGACGCTGTGGCGGTCAAAGGTGGCGACCTGCGCAAAATCCTGTCCACGCGCGTCGGCGGCGACGCGACCCAACATCAACGCCGTTCCGGATGGCGCATCGACCTTCATTCTGTGATGCGCGTCGAAGACTTCGATGTCGGCTTGCATGCCGAGCGATTTGGCCGCGAGCGCAACCAGTTTGGCCGTGACGTTGACGCCCAGACTCATGTTCGGTGCGAATACGATTGCAATGCGATCCGCGTAACAGCATAATTCGCGCAACTCTTCGTCAGTAAAGCCGGTGGTGCCAATCACGGCGTTGACGCCCTGGCGCGCACACGCTGCCAGATGGCGCAGCGTACCTGCGGGACGCGTGAAATCAATCAAGGTGTCGCTAGCCGCAAGCGCACTGTCGATGTCCGCAGTGACCACGACACCGCCGATGGGTTGCCCGATGAGCGCTGAATCGCGATGCTCGAGCGCGGCGGCGATGCTGAAATCCGCGTCACTCGCCGCAGCGGCCAGCAGCATGCGACCCATGCGCCCACCTGCCCCCGCGATGGCAAGATTCAACGCCATTGGCGTTACTTGCGCGGTTCCGGTGGCGCGTTGGGCGGCGTGGCGTCGGGTCTTTTGCGCCGCTCTCCGGGCGGCATGGCGTCGGGTGTTTTGCGCCGCTCTCCGCCGCCGGTCAGAATTTCCACCGGGGAACCCTGCCCCTCAACTTTGGCCACTTTCTCGCCTTCAAACACGACCGTGACCTTGAACTGCTGCTGAATACGGTCGAATGGATTGATCTTGTTGTCGGCGTTGCGGTCTTCGGTGTAGAGATAGTCCCAGCGGTGGCCGTTGAATGCGTCTTGCAACAGCGGCGTGCCGAGCAGATTGCGCACGTCGAGACGCGACATTCCGGGTTTCACGCGAGCGACTTGCGCTTGCGTGACCAGATTGCCCTGCTGAACATCAAGGCGATAAACGCCAAATTTGGCGCAACCCGCAAGCACGGTGGCGACGGCGATAGTGGCGAGGCAGACGGACAATTTCATTCGTGTCATGGCAGTGGGGAGGGCGTGGACGGTGATTATAGCCGGTCAAGCGTGCGACCGATGTCTTGGCCCGACGCAACATCCAGTGCAGCAAAAGCGCTATGATTCAGTGGTCTAGCTCAAATGAAAAGTCAGCGACATGTCGGATTCAAAGGATCTACACAACATCGGATTAAAAGCCACATTGCCGCGGCTAAAGGTGCTCGCGCTGTTTCAGAACTCCAAAGAACGCCACATGAGCGCCGAGGATGTCTACAAGCTGCTGCTTAACGACAACGCCGACGTTGGATTGGCAACCGTCTATCGTGTGCTGACGCAATTCGAACAGGCCGGGCTGCTGCGGCGCCATCATTTCGAAGGCGGCCGCGCGGTGTTTGAGTTAAATGAAAGCAGTCATCACGATCACTTGGTCTGTCTGCAGTGCGGCAGGGTTGAGGAGTTCTTTGACGCTGAAATTGAAAAGCGCCAGCATAAAATCGCCCGCGACCGCGGTTTTTCACTGCACGATCACTCGCTGCATCTATACGCCGATTGCACCAAAGAGCGTTGTCCGCACAAATCCGCTTGAGCGTGCGCATGACAGCGCAACAAGTGCGGCGGTCAGCCCCAACAAGGGCGCATTGGCGTTTATTCGTGTCGCCGAGTTGCCAACGCAGGCGCAACACACGCTGCGATTGATTCGCAGGGGCGGACCGTTTCCATTTGCACACAAGGACGGATCCGTATTCGGCAACGTCGAGCGCATCCTGCCGAAACAGCCGCGTGGCTACTATAAGGAATACACTGTGGTCACACTGGGCAGCAAGAGCCGCGGCGCGCGGCGCATTGTGTGCGGTGGCAACGTGAGCGACGCTGTGAGTTCGATTTGCTACTACACGTCCGATCACTACGCTTCGTTCAAACGCATTCAGGAGTAAAAAATGCCTTCCGCCGAGCTGAAGAACATTCTGTCGAGCGATCAACCGCGGGGAATTTTTTGGCTAGAAACGCACGCGAGCGTGCCGGAACTGAGCAAACTCGCGCGGCTTAAGGGCATGGCGTTTTTTCACCTTGAAGGCAAGAAAATCGAAGGCAAAGCGCAATTTCTCAATCACGCCTCGGTAGCGATGAAGTTTCCATCGCACTTCGGCAACAACTGGGATGCGTTCTACGATTGCATCACCGACATGGACTGGGTGCAGTCCGAAGGCTACTGCATCTACTTTGACCACACCGATGCATTTGCCGGGCACCACGAGAGCGAACTCGAAACGGTGATCGAACTATTCGTCGACGCCATCGAATTTTGGAAACGCGAAGGTCAGTCGATGCTGGTGCTGTTGTCCGGCAAGCACAAGCCGGACGCGCTCAAGGCGGTCTAGCCGACTATGGCCTGTCGGAAATGACAATATCGCCGTAGTACGCAACCGTATCGGTGTTCGTGCCATTGCTGTCGGTCATCACGCCGACTGAAATAATTTTGCCTGGCGCTTCGCCAAACGCACGCTGAAAATCTGCGCCCAGATCGCGCGAATATGACCGCCACTCGCCCAACTGCGCCGGCTCGCTGGCGACCACGATCATTCTCGCGCGCGACGAATGCGGATTCTCAATCACGGATTCGACCGGAAGGTTGTTCTCCCAGACGTACATCAGCGTGGCGTATGGCATTTCGCGACCGCTGATCAGTTTGACCATGCCCGCCATGGCACGTTCAACTACATCGAGCTTGTCGTGGTCACCATCAAAACTGACAATCACGCGCACCGGCGAATCGTCACTGCCCTTGCGGCGAAGATCGGCACCCGGGATCAGCGCCGGAACATTCCAGCGCCAGCGAATAGTGTTCGCCGATCGCGAATCGATGTCAACGTCTTGCAACAAACCGGACGCGGCGCGCAC
>JBCKPM010000070.1:0-9008 GCA_038901675.1 Usitatibacteraceae bacterium
TAAACGCGATATCCAGGACCGAAATCCATTTTGAGTTCCTGAACGCCGCCACCGACTGCGCTGCAATTCCCAAACAAGCCTCGCTCCAACCGCAAAATTCGCAACGTCACGCGGGCACGGGTGGGAACGTCAGCGAGTGACTCAAGCCACTCTTCAACGAAGTCGCGTCCTGTCTCATCGACATAGCGTCTAACGTCGAATCCGCTCATTGTAGCTTATAAGCTAACTTTCTCATATCGGTCATTAGCCACGAATGTACTCCACCGCCTGCTCCACCCTCTCCACCACCACAATCTCCATCCCCTCAATCTTTTGCTTCGGCTTATTCGCCTTCGGAATAATCGCGTGCGTAAACCCCAGCTTGGCCGCTTCTTTCAAGCGTTCCTGCCCGCGCTGTACCGGGCGTATCTCCCCTGCTAAGCCCACTTCACCGAACACAACGTGCTTTGGCGGTAGCGGTTTATTCTTGAAGCTCGACACAATAGCGAGCAGCACGGCCAAATCAGCGCCCGGCTCATCAATGCGCACGCCACCGACCGCGTTGATGAACACATCCTGATCGAACATCGCGAGCCCCGCGTGGCGATGCAGAATCGCGAGCAACATTGAGAGGCGGTTTTGTTCCAGGCCAACACTCAAGCGCTTCGGATTCATGCCGTGCGATTCATCGACCAACGCTTGAATCTCGACCAGCAACGGGCGGCTCCCCTCTTGCGTGACCATCACGCAGCTACCGGCCACGTTTGAATCGTGCTGCGACAAAAAGATGGCCGACGGATTGGTGACTTCTTTCAAACCCTTTTCGGTCATGGCGAAGACGCCGATTTCATTTACGGCACCGAAACGATTTTTGACCGCGCGCACCAAGCGAAATGACGAGTGCGTGTCACCTTCGAAATAAAGCACGGTATCGACCATGTGTTCGAGCACACGCGGTCCTGCGATTGCGCCATCTTTAGTCACGTGGCCGACCAATATCAACGTGGTACCGGTTGATTTCGCCAAACGTGTGAGGTGCGCCGCACACTCACGCACCTGTGCCACCGAGCCCGGCGCGGAGGTGAGCGCGGCGGAGTAGACGGTCTGGATAGAGTCGATCACCGTGACTTGCGGTTTTTCTTTGACGAGGACATCGAGAATTTTTTCGAGTTCGATTTCCGCGAGCAGTTTCACGTCGTGCGTATCGAGCATCAAGCGTTTGGCGCGCATGGCGATTTGTTGCGGGCTTTCTTCGCCGCTCACGTACAACACACTGGCACCGCCCGATATTGCAGAGAGCGCTTGCAGCAACAGCGTTGATTTGCCGATGCCGGGATCGCCGCCGATAAGGATCACACCACCTTGGACCAAACCACCGCCGAGCACGCGATCAAATTCACCAATGCCAGTGGGTTTACGTGGCACGTCTTCGGCGCGCACCTTGGCGAGCGATTGCACCTTGGCGCGTTCGGTCGAGACACCCGCGAGTGTGGCGAAGCGATTTTGCGATGCAGTTTCCGCGACGGTTTCGACCAGTGTATTCCACGCATTGCAATGCGGGCACTGGCCCTGCCACTTCGGCGATTGGCCGCCACATTCGGTGCAGGAGTAGATGGTTTTTGCTTTGGCCATTTGGGAGTCGGATCGCGCCGGTTGATGCCTACTGTTAATGTATACAGTATCGCAGATTCCGCAGCATCACTCCACTTCCACCACCGGCACCCGCGCGGCAAGAGCACAGAAAAGTTCGTACGACACCGTCCCCGCGGCGCGTGCGACTTCATCCGCGGACAGCCCTTCGCCCCACAGGCACACCGGCGCGCCGACTTTGGCGTGCGGGATATCCGTCAAGTCCACGACCAGCATATCCATCGACACGCGACCGATGGTTCGCGTGCGCTTACCGCTGACAATCACCGGCGTGCCGTGTTCGTTGCTGCCGGGCGCGTGGCGCGGATAGCCATCGGCGTAGCCACACGAGACGACGCCGATGCGCATTTTTTTTTGCGCGATGAAGGTACCGCCATAGCCGACGATGTCGCCCTTTTCCAGCATCTGTAGGCCGATGATTTCGCTACGCAAGGTCATTACCGGTTTTAAGCCGATGTCCTCGGCACTTCTATCGACGAACGGTGATGAGCCATACAACATGATGCCGGGGCGCACCCAATCGAGGTGGGTTTTCTGATAGCGCAGCGTCGCAGCGGAGTTGGCGACACTCTGGGTGAATCCTTTGCTGGACAACACCGGCCGCGCGGCGTTGACAATTTCATCGAAGCGTTTCATCTGCCACGCGACACCTTGCACGCCGTCGGCAGTGGCGAAATGCGTCATCAATGTGACGTTGCCAAAATTCTTGTGGCTCGCGGCAAGCCCCACGGCGAAGCCTGACATCGGACCGGACAGCCCGAGGCGATTCATGCCGGTATTGAATTTGAGAAATACATCGAGCGGCACTTGAATGTCAGCGTCGGCCAACTGCTTAGCGGCTTCAACATCGCGAATCACCGTGGCGAGGTTGTAATTCGCAAACACACCAATTTCTTGTTCGCTGAAAAAACCTTCGAGCATCAGGATTGGCGCGTCGATGCCAAGCTTGCGCAACTGAATCGCCGAGTCGAGCTCCAGCGTCGCGAAGGCGTCTGCGTGCTTGAGCGCTTTGGCGATGCGCGCTAGGCCGTGGCCGTAGGCATTGGCTTTGACCACCGCGAAGACTTTTGATTTCGGTGCCGTCGATTTCGCCAACGCATAGTTGTGCGCGATTGCGGACAGCGAAATTTCTGCGCGGATGGGTCGCGTCATTTCGGGCGGGTCATGTAGTGGGCAACACTTTCAGCGCGTCATCGCGCCACGCGATTTATTCATCATCCGCGAACGGTGGCGGCCCCGCGTTTGGTGCCGACTGCGTCGGCGGGCGGCCGCGCGCGCCGCTGGACTGCGGCTTCTTGTGGCCGCCGTAGTTACCGGTGCCGCCACTACTCGCATAATTTTCAAACCGCGTGTGCTGGCCCATGAATGTCAGACGGATCGTGCCGATCGGTCCATTACGTTGCTTGGCAATAATGATTTCAGCCATGCCCTTGTCCGGTGTTTCCGGGTTGTACACCTCATCGCGATAAATGAAGATGATGACGTCGGCGTCCTGCTCAATCGCGCCAGATTCGCGCAGGTCCGACATCACCGGTCGCTTGTTGGGACGCGCTTCCAATGATCGGTTCAACTGCGAGAGCGCCACCACTGGTACTTTCAATTCCTTGGCCAATGCTTTGAGCGAGCGCGAAATTTCCGAGATTTCGGTCGCGCGATTCTCGCCCGCACTGGTGGCCGACATCAACTGCAGGTAGTCAACCACAATCAGACCCAAACCTTCGTACATGCGCCACATGCGCCGCGCGCGGGCGCGAAGTTCGAGCGCATTCAACGCCGGCGTCTCGTCGATGTGAATCGGTGCGGTGTTGAGTTTCACCATCGCCTGATTCAGCCGATCCCAATCGCGCGCATCGAGCTGACCGGTTCGCAGGCGCTGCAGATCAACCTTGGAGATCGACGACAAAAAGCGATTCGCGATTTGCGTGCCACCCATTTCCATCGAGTAGATCAATACCGGCAACCCCAGATTGACCGCGACATGTTCGGCAAAATTCAAACTCAATGCCGTCTTACCCATCGACGGTCTGCCCGCAACGATAATCAGATCGCCGTCTTGCATGCCGGAGGTCAGGTTGTCGAGGTCGACAAAACCGGTTTCCTTACCCACTACCGCGGACGGATTTTTTGACAACTCATCAAGACGCGTCATCACTTCGCTGACCAAGGTCTCCATCGACTGAAACCCCTGCGCGTTTTTGCGTCCCATCTCGGAGATGTCGAAGACTTTTTTCTCGGCTTCGTCGAGCAACTGTCGCGCCTCGCGGCCATTCGGTGAATACGACGAGTCGGCGATGTCCTCGCCCGCGCGCGCGAGTGCGCGCATGATCGAGCGCTCGCGCACGATTTCGGCATACAGCCGAATGTTTGCGGCCGAGGGCGTGCCTTCGGACAGGTTTTGCAGGTAGTTGATGCCGCCGATGTTCTGGAGCTCGCCCGAGAGTTGCAATGACTCGGCGACCGTCAACACATCGGCAGGTTTGTTCTGCTCGATGAGCTTGGAGATGTGTCGATAAATCTTGCGATGGTCGTCGCGGTAAAAATCGATGTCGGCGACCATGTCGCCGATGCGATCCCACGCTTCGTTGTTGAGTAGTAGCCCGCCCAGCACCGACTGTTCGGCTTCGATGGAGTGTGGCGGCAGTTTTAACGAGGAAACGACGCTGTCGGTGCCGTAATGGGGCTGCGTTGATGAGTGCTGAAACACGGAAGCCATTGTTTTATAGGATATTTTTTGTATATTGAGGGATGGGATGTGGGTTTCCGGCAGCGCTGACGGATAACGCTATTCTGCACCCAGAGTTATCCACATTCAATGCACAAGTCGGTGTTTTTTCAGCGCATAAGCTGTGGATAAGTCGGCCACCCGGACCGACGAGCAGAACTCAGGGGTGACGTGGTTGGAGTGACGTGGTCGGGGTGAATTTTTGCCACAGATGAACACAGATGGGCACCGATAACGACTTGCGCATTTGGCCGGGCTGGGGAACAGTTGCCAGCGTCAATCAACCCGCGTCGCGCGCAGTGCGCGAGGAGCTGTGTTCATCTGTGTTCATCTGTGGATCATTTTTTTGTCCTAGGAAAGTTCAGGCACAAAAAAACGCCGGTCAGCGACCGGCGTTTTCGATTTACCTGAAGCCAACGCTTAAACGTGCTCGCCCAAGACTGAAACGGTGATGTGTGCTTTCACGTCAGTGTGCAGATTCAACGTCAACGGGAAATCGCCAATGGTCTTCAACGGACCGTTGGGCATTACGACTTCGCCCTTCTTCACGTCAAAGCCTTGCTTGGTCAGCGCTTCCGCGATGTCGGAGTTGGTCACAGAACCAAACAAACGGCCATCAACGCCGGCCTTTTGCGTGACTTGCACCATGTAGCCTTCGAGCTTTTCGCCACGCGCGACCGCAGCGTTGTGAACGTCAGCGGCTTTCTTTTCAAGGTCAGCACGCTTGGCTTCGAATTCGGCTTTGGCCTTTTCCGTTGCGCGCTTGGCTTTGCCTTGCGGGATCAAAAAGTTGCGGGCAAAGCCGTTTTTGACTTTGACGACATCACCGAGCGTACCCAGATTGACCACTTTTTCCATCAAAATAATTTGCATGTTTTTCTCCTGATCCGTTCTGCCGGATCTACGTATTAACGATTCGGGTGCAGATCGGTGTAGTGCAGCAACGCAAGAAAGCGTGCGCGCTTGATCGCAACATCCAACTGACGCTGATACTTGGCTTTGGTGCCAGTGATGCGCGCCGGGATGATCTTGCCGTTTTCGTTGACAAACTCCTTCAGGAGGCCGATGTCCTTGTAGTCGATTTGCACAACTTTTTCGGCGGTGAAACGACAGAATTTCTTGCGACGGAACAATCCACGATTGGGATTGCGCTGGTCGTTTTTCTTTGTATCCTTACCGCGACGGGGTCCGGGACGGGGCATGGCTAACCTCTTAAATTAATGTGTTGTGAAGTAAAAAGTCACGCGCCTAGTTAGGCTGCGGCGGCTTCTTTGCTTTGTTCTTTGACGCCATCGTTGACATCAACCGATTTGGATTTTTCTTCTTTCATCATCGGTGATGGGCCAACTTGCGCTGCATCCATCGACACGATGAGGTGGCGAAGCACAGCATCGTTGAACTTGAAGGCGTGCTCAAGCTCTTCCAGCGTCGGCTGGGCGATCTCAATATTCATCAACACATAGTGCGCCTTGAACACCTTGGCGATCGGGTATGCCATCTGGCGACGGCCCCAATCTTCAATGCGATGGACTTTGCCATTGCCTTGCGAGACCAATGCTTGGTAGCGTTCGATCATGGCGGGCACTTGCTCGCTTTGATCCGGATGCACAATAAAAACGATTTCGTAATGGCGCATACATTCTCCTTGTGGATTTAACCCTTTCGGGTCAAGCACTTACGTGAAATATCACGGTTGGTGCCGGTTAAGCCTGCAACGATGCGCACCGCTGTCAGGCAAGGGGTTTCGAATTGTCCTTGGCCAAAACCCCTAGGAATTTCAGCCAAGCCCGCGATTATGAACGAAAAACCCAAGGAAATCAAACACTTCGTGGCCCGCTGCGGCTCGACCCGCCAACGCACAAGGTATGCGGGCTAGCGCTTCCGCGACGACCAGTGGATATGCACAATCTGCCAGACGCCGTCGCGCTGCCGCAGTACATACGTTTCCACGCTGGAACTCTTGACCGGCTTATCCTTGTACACACCTTCGGAACTGGAGGTCGCCATCACGACGGCCATCGCGCCCTCGACCTGCGCATTGACGGACACTACTTTCGACGGCACGACCTTCGCATACGCGACGTCTTCCTTGAAGTGATGCCCCATGTACTCCGTGCGGGATGCTTCCATGTGGCCCTGCTCATAAATGGTCACCGACTCTGCCAATGCGCCCTCGGCGCTGGCGACATTGCCGGTACGAATCGCCTCGCGCAGCTGGTTGACGACCGCGATCACCTTTTCGCCTTCCGCTGTCGCCGTGGCGACTGCGGATTTAACGGGTACTTGCGCGATCGAACCCGTCGCTGCAACGACCAGCAACGTCATACAAAAACGGCGCGCATGGCTCATCATTTTGTCACCTCGATGCCCGTGACCAGATAACCACTCTTGGTCTGCTCAACACTGAATTTCACTTTGTCGCCGACTTTCACATTCGCGAGCAGCGCCGGATCTTTGAGTTGAAACACCATGGTCATTGCCGGCATGTCGAGGCTCTTGATCGGCGCGTGCTTGAGGGTAATTTTCTTGGCGTCAACATCGAGTTTTCTGACTTCGGCGTCGACCATTTCCGGCTTCGCCGCAACAGCACCATTGCTCTGTGGTTTGGCATCCAACTTGGCCGGTGCTGGGTGATGGGCACTGTGGTCTTGCGCGGGAGCCATCCCGGCGGCGGTAACGACCATGATGGACATGGCCCATTTCGTGATTTGTGCTGACATGCTGCGTCCTTTCGTGAGGGTTAACACTGCTTGGTTTGCCCCACTCGCCCTGTCGGCAAGTGCGGTCGCATGCGGCAATTTGACGCTAGCCGCGCGGTTTCACCGTGATGGTGCCGCGCATGCCGGCTTCAAAGTGACCGGGAAGGAGACAGGCAAATTCAAACTTGCCCGCCTTGGTGAATTGCCACACGAGGTCGACCTGCTTGCTCGCCGCCACATGCGCCATGTAGGGCTCATCATGTTCCATGTTGGGATGCTTCTTCATGAGTTCTGCGTGCTTTGCCAACTCCGCTGGCGTCCCAATCACCATCTCGTGCATCACTTTGCCATTGTTTTTCACGATAAACCGAATCGTCTCTCCCTGCTTGACCTCAATGCGTTCAGGTGTGAAGCGCATGTTGTCGGTCATGGCAATGGTGATGGTACGACTCAGTTTCTTAGGGTCGCCCTCGCGGCCCCACGGCTGTTCGTCTGGCGAGATCGTTTTCTTTTCCTTGGCCGCATGCGGCTTGTCGGCGTGGGCGATTGCGTGCGGCACCAGCGAAAGCCCCATCGCCACTGCCAGTGTGACGCTCGCCACCGCTGTGCCCAAGATGTTGGTAGGTTGAATCATGAATTTTCCTTTGATGTTGAATTTGCGTTGAAGGTCAGCCACAACGATGCTGGATTAGTGATGCCCCGCGTGTCCACTAGGTTTTTTTACCGTCACCGTGGTCTCGCGAATCTGTTTTACATTGGATGTGGCCGGATCCATGTCACCACCGCGCGACGTCGGGGCCGTGATCGGATTCATGGATTCGCCTTTCCATTCGTACGCCACGCTATGCTTCGGGAACTGATAATCGCCGGGGTCCTTGTAGTCGTCGCGCGCTTGATTGGCGCGCACTTTTAACGTGGTAAACATGCCGCCCATTTCAATCGAGCCAAACTGTCCGGTACCGGTCATCATCGGCAGCGTGTTGTCCGGCAGCGGCATTTCCATTTCCCCCATGTCGGCCATGCCACGCTCACCCATGACCATGTAGTCGGGAATGAGCTTGGTAATTTTAGTCACCACATCACGGTGATCGACGCCGATCATGGTCGGCACGTCGTGTCCCATTGCATTCATGGTGTGATGCGACTTGTGACAGTGAAACGCCCAGTCGCCCGGTTCGGTCGCAACAAATTCGAACGCGCGCATTTGACCAACAGCAATATCGGTGGTGACTTCCGGCCAACGTGCGGCGGGTGGGACAATGCCGCCGTCGGTTTGCGTCACCGCAAATTCGTGACCGTGAAGATGAATCGGATGATTGGTCATGGTCAGATTGCCGATGCGAATGCGAACCCGATCTCCCTGTCGGCACACCAGTGGATCGATACCCGGAAACGCGCGCGAATTCCACGTCCACAAATTGAAGTCGAGCATGGTGTTGATTTTCGGCACCGCACTGCCTGGCTCAATGTCATAAGCGTTCAGCAGAAAGCAAAAATCGCGATCACATTCCTGATAGCCAACGAGCGCCTTTGGATGTTTCGGGTGGGTGACCCAAAATCCCATCATGCCCATGGCCATCTGCGTCATCTCATCGGCATGCGGGTGGTACATGAACGTCCCCGGACGTCGCGCCTCGAACTCATACACATACGTTTGGCCGGGCTTGATTTGCGGCTGATTCAATCCGCCGACGCCGTCCATGCCATTCGGCAAACGCTGGCCGTGCCAGTGGATGGTTGTGTGCTCAGGCAGCTTGTTGGTCACGAACAAGCGCACCTTGTCACCCTCCACCACTTCGATGGTGGGGCCGGGGGACTGGCCGTTGTAACCCCAAAGCCGCGCTTTCATGCCGGGCGCAATTTCGCGAATGACCGGTTCGGCCACCAGATGAAATTCTTTCCAGCCGTTTTTCATGCGAAACGGTAACGTCCAGCCGTTCAGCGTCACCACCGGCCGA
>JBCKPM010000071.1:0-8986 GCA_038901675.1 Usitatibacteraceae bacterium
CTACGCGCCACGCCGGCGATGACCGCGCCGTTTTTGCGCTGGCGTAGCGTGCGCCCGCTGGCTCTGAGCCAATCGAGCAGACTGGTGGCGGTCAGGTGCGAGCCAGGATCGATCGCAAGGCCCATGCTGCCAAGCCCCTTTGCGACCCATTTGTTGCAGGTGTTCATGGCGCTGAACCGACCCACTGCCTCATAGAATTGGCTGTCGCCGTAGATACCGCGGTGCAGCCGGATCGGCCGGTTATTGGCGTCCTTGCGAAAACTGTTGGCCACGAATGCGGCGAGTGCCGCCAGCTCGCGGTGCGACACGCACAGCTCAATGATTTCGCTGCCGACAAAATAATCAAACGGCAGATCGGGTGAGAGCGGCACTTTGACCACATGCATCACCGCGCCGCTCGACCGGAACATGGCCTTGAACGTGAGCGCGGCGGTGATTTCTTTCGCTTGGTAGAAGTCCTTGTCACCCCATCCCAGTTCGAGGTAAGGAGCGCTGCCGAATCGATCGGCGAGATCGGGCAACAGCGTCGTCAGCGGGGCTGCGGGCAATGCCAAGCCGACGTGCCAGCCGTGACTCACCGCATAGATGCGATTGGACAGCGACTCCAGCGCAAGCGGCGTGCTCGGCGTGGCCGACAGCGGCGCGATGCCGGCGGCGAGCAGCAGCGAAATCAAAGAAATCAAAGAAATCAAAGGGGTGAATTGTTTTACAGAATGCCAAAAATAAATCACGCTAACCCCTTTGATTAGTCAGCCCTTGGCACAACAAATAACCCCTTTAATTATCCGTCGGGCAACGTGTAATCGTTTCGCTTTGCCGCATCGCCCGACAGGTACTGGACGAACTCCCATTCGTTTCCTTCGGGATCGTAGAAGTACAGGCGTTTGCGGTACGGATGAGCGTTTGGCACTAGCGTATTTTCTTGGTATCCCGCCTTGCGGAGTCGCGTGCGCACTGTTTCGACGTCCGCCACTTCATATGCGAGATGATTTAAGGGCGCGCCCTTCTGCGTGGCTCCAAGCTGGCCTTTCGCTTGATTGAGCGCAACGTACGTGTCCTCGGTGCCCAAGTGCACCCATCGCAATCCGTCAGGCTCCGTCATATCTCGGCGAATCCGAAATTCAGGAAACGCCGCCTGCAGAAAACGAATAATCGCGTCGATGTCGTGGACGGAGAGATTAGCGTGTTCGAGTCTCACGGTCATCGTAGTTTTCCGCTTTGCGGCCTAACGTTTGCATTCAGCCGCGCCCGCTTGCGGGCGGCGGCTGCAATGCGTTGTTGGGCCGCTATTCATTTGATTTGCCCCTCACGGAACGAACTCAGCAAATCCATGTGTGGCATGACCGGAACACTACTAAGGTCCGCCACGTCGCTCTTTGGCATGACATGCCACTCCCCGCCCGCAAGGACGCTCTCGCCAGCTTCCTGGGTGGCTGGGAGTGTGAGGACGGATGTTTGCTCTTCTCCGTGCGAGTTTTCGATTGTGATTCTCAGTTGTTTGACTTCCGGGACTTTCTTTCGAAGCCCTAGAGGCCACTCCAAAAATACCCACCCTTTGATGCTTTCTCCCGACGACAGAGTGTGTTCCCTTGCTTTGATGTCAAAGCTGTTCTCGCTGAAGTCAATCCGCGTAGCTGCCTTGAGGTTGTTGTTTCCGATCCAGAAGAAGTCGCGTGGATTAAGGGCCTGGAGGTTGTGCAAACGCGTCCACTCACCTTTTATGGCCGCGTCAAGGAAATATGAAAACACTTTTGCCGGTGTCGCTCGCTTGTTCGTTGCTTCGATAACTACCGCGAGGCCCACGGGCGCCAATAGCTGGCCGGGTTTTCCTGTGTAGCGATAAACAAGAAGGCCAGGGTATGCGAACAACATCATCGTGTGAATGCGCAGAAAGAACGGATCTCCTTGGGCTTTTCCTTGAGAGTCTGCGTCGCGCCGAAGTTTGTCGTTCCGGATTGATAAACCTATGGCGAGAATCACGAAGACGGCAGCCCCAAACGCCGACCATAATGTCGCATCGTACTTCCCCTGAGAGAGGAAGTACCAGACTGCTCCCGTAGCGAATGTGCCGCTAACAAACCAAAGCGATTGATGGAGCCAATCTGGTGTAGTCCTGCTCATGTCAAGTAAGCGGCCCAACGAATAGCGTTTATCTGTCGCGCCACCGAAGCCATCTCAGGGCGCGATACTGAACGCGACAGATAAACCCGGTTGGACTAAACCGCCCGCGAGGTGGTCGCGATGGGGATTGTAAACGTCGCCACGGTTGGCGAGTAGCGATTCGATGCGACTTTTGCACGCATTTGACGCCAGCGCCGTGTTAATTGCGCGTTGCGGCGCGCGTACTGCACTGGTTATTGTTGACTTGCTGGTGTCCGCCCGCGACGTTGGCCTGTTTTATGAATGCGACGGCATAAGCTGTTTGCGTAGGTTGATCGACGCTTGTTTGTTGCCGCAGTGGCGCGTCAGCGCATTGACTGACACTTGCGAAGCACTGGCAATGTAACTCCCCAGCACCTGCGCGGGGCGAAGCCGAGCCGCGCGCACTGACCAACACTACAACGCTGGCAAACCGAAAGCGGTGATGTTGGGTGCGTTGCCACCAGCGCAAAGCGCCATTCAACGGGCAACGTGCCCAGCATGACCGCGATGGTGGTGGGCAGTGCTACAGGCGGTGTTTACATGCGAGGGTGTGGACGCTATGCCGGATTGGGAGTTGACAAACCAATCAGCGTCAGACTACCCCGACGATCAGCGCACAGTGTGGTGAACCTGCAATGGGTGGCGAAGGCCGCACCGGGGTAGTGCAGCGCGTGTATCCTCGACACTTTATCTCTTTGGCAATCGCCCACCGCTTTTCAGGCATTCATCAAGGGTCTTATAAGGGGTAAAGTTCTTGGTTTGGTTATAGTAAGTGCTACTTGGGGCGTGACAGATGCTGCTCTTGGACTTCTTAACAGGGGCGTCAGTGGATTTAGTTTGCGCCAATCCATTCAGACTGAACATCATCATCAAGACCAGAATAAGTGACCTCATTGCGTAACCTCCATTAGTTGTTTACACGGCGTGGTTCAAAATCGGGTAACACTTTTTCGGGTGGCCATCGGTTGAGTCATAGGCAAACCATCCAAAATTCACATTGTCAGTGTTACCTAAAAACGTTACTTTTTGAACCACGCCAAAATTCCTCGTAGAACGTGCGTAACCAGCTATCAAAACAATAGCGACAGCTTCAGGGCTTGCTCTTGTTATTCCTCCATTCCCACGGTGGCATCGGTTCAGCATCAGCCCACAATCCCCGTCTAGCAGCCTTCGCCTCATCCTGAATCGCATATAGCGACTTGTCGGTGACGTACTTATCATAGACCCATGCCATGCCGCGCCGCACCTGTTCAGTGTTGGCGTCTATCCCGTCGCACGTCACCCGCGCCAGTGTGCGCCCGTAGCGGTCTTTCCCTTTGTCGTCTAGGGTGGCGGTCTTGTCGAAGCATAGCTCGGATAGAGACTGCTTCGACTTGTTTCCGAACGCCTGCGCCTTTTCCGGCGCGTCGATCTCATTCAGCCTCACCTTGATTTGCTCATGGTCACGCAGTACGGTGATGGTGTCGCCATCGGCTACGCCGACCACCCGACCGGTGATGGTCTCAGCGTTGGCAGCGAGGGCCAGCGTGAGCAGGAGGGCTGCGAACCATTTCACTTGAGAACCTAATCCGTATTAAGGCCGACCAAAATTAATATGCCTATCGCAACAAGAGCCAGTGACAAGGGCATCCAGTCCAGTATCCGATGCAGTCCCACCCAGTCAGTCGGCGCATTCGCCCACTTAACGCCACCCCATTGAAGCGCAGAAACTACTGACAAGGAATTCCAAATATCGTGTCTCAAATATTCATAAATCTGCCAGCCAACTATTCCTATTGGCACAAGAATAAATCCAAGCACAAGAAACAAACCTACGGTCACGCCAATATTTGTCTCGTTTGTTTTTTCCATACTATTTTTCCTGACGAAAACATTATTCCAGCGTTGTTCGCTGGAAGCATTCATCCCTGCGGCTTCTGATCTAACCCACGCGGGATGCCCATGAAGCCGCGCACGATCCAGCCAACGGCCCAAGTGAAGGCCCACAAACAGCCTAGCCCACCAAGTGCCACAAACAAGCCAGTTCCTAACTCCTTGAGTAGGGCATGCGCCATACCCGCGCAGGAAAGACTCAGCAGCGCCAAGCCGAATAGTGCTCGCGCAAAATCGCTTTGATATCGCACCCTACCTCCCGCATCAAATGTGAAACCCAATGCCAACTAGTATCTATCCGTTGCCAACTTCCCGCAACAGCCTCGCCACCTGCCGCAAGAGTGAGCGCGTGTCCCCCTTGTACGCATTCTGCGAAACCCTGGCCTTACCCTCTGGAGTCCTAGCGCCGGTTGACCGCTCCCACGGCTTCCACTGGTGAATTAGCCTTGCCTGCCGCTCGCGTTCCTCTGGTGTCCAGCGTCTCATGGGTTGCCTCGCCTAATAGTTTGCTTTGATCGTTTCCGTTTTCCCCCGTGCGTGTGCGGGCGCGCGTACTGCTTTGGTTATTGTTGACTTGCTGGTGTCCGCCCGCGACGTTCGCCTGTTTTATGAATGCAACGGACTTTGGATTCTTCATTTCCGCCAGCGTCTCTAATGTCATTCGGCACTGGCTCTGTGCTTTCAGAGCAATTCTAAATTGCGTCTCGAATTGAACCAACGCCGTTTGGTTTACGCCGGATCGAACGAACTTATAGAACAACGCTTCCAGCGTTTGTGCCTGAGCCATGAGCATTCGCTCAGGCTTCCTCATATCGTTGTCGTTGATCGCCTTCCCTTGCTCCCTCAGGACAGCGATTAGAGCGTTGACGTCTAGGAAGTCGTTGCCGTCTATTTTTTGAATCGCCGCCCCTGCACCGAAGGCAGGCGAGATCATTTGCTTCGCAAACGTCTCATATGGCTTTTCGTCGTGTTGAGTTGCGTAGATGTTGACCGTTTCCCTTGTCGCTTTGTCGAGCGATGCAAATGCGCGCTCAGTTGGTAGCGTTGCCTGCTTCTTTGGTTTCGTTGCCATCACTAACTTCCTTGTATTTGGTTCACCATGTTTTGGTAAGTGGTCACAGCCGCGTCAAGATCGCCCCTTGCTCCACGTTGTCGGCCAGTTCGTTGCGCAGCATTGCGCTCACGGCTCACTCGCCAACAGGCTTTGGCAGGCGGTGCCGGGCGCAATACCGTTGCACCGTAAACGTGTGGCAGCCGGGTTGCGTGCGTTCCTGCGTCGTTTGGGTGAATGCTGCAAGCGCTGCCTGCCGTGGCGTCGAGTCGCTATTGCTCATCGGTTGCCTTTCATCCGTTCAAGATTGCCAGTCATTGCAACACCCTCCCAGGCTGCGCAAGGAACCATGCCCGCGCATCCGCATCGGTGCGGCATTGATGCCATACCATGGCGATGCAGGCTGGGTCGGTTTCATCGATCAGCACCAGCCATGCCCGGATCGCGGATTCCTCGCCGGTGGTCAGGGCACGCAACAAGCTCGCAGACTTGGGGTCGGCCTCGCGCAGTGCCGCCACGATGCCGGGCTTGTGCTCCCGGATGCTGGGCAGCCAACGATTCACTGCCGACTGATCGCCGGATGCCTTGATGGTGCCGGTACCGGATAGGGCGATTCGTACCCCGTCCGCCATCGCCTGTTTGATGATCGCCGCCGGGGTCATATTTCCACCTCTACCGGCACGGCTTCGCCGCCGCGAAGGCGCTCAACATTGCCCGAAGAATGTGAAGGTGCCCATACATTTTGTGTGAGCGCCTTCGGGGATTCTTGAGCATCTTCGTGTTCCACCAGCCCGGCAAGCCGCCACGTCCAGCCGCCTTGCATGCCATCTTTCACAGCCTTGATACCTAGGGCTTTTTGCGCTCGCCTGATTGTTGGCCATGAATGCCCGGCTCCTTCTGCATCCGCCCGAATCTGTTTCGATGTAACCGGCCCATCCGCCAGCAGTCCCCGAAGAAAATCCTTCGCCTCATCCACGGCGTCACGTTCTCCCGGATCGCCTCGCAGTGTCATGGCCTCATCGGCGGTCGTGGTCACGGCCTCGGCTTCCCAAACCACGTTCGATGTTTCGATAAGTCCAGCCGCGCTTTTCACTAGCGCCAATTGCACCGTGAAGGCCAGCCCGGTTTGATCGTTGCCGATGTTGTTTTTCATGGGCAGGAACAGCCGCCGGGTTTCGTTCTCAGGGTCTTTCGCCACGATGAAAGCCGCCCGCGCCGCAGCCACGAAAGCGATCGAACCCATGACACGCATCAAGGCTTCGCTGCCCGCGCTCTTGTTCATGTGCGAGACGCACACCACCGCTGCGCCATGTTTCGCCGCAAGATCGGACAGTGGGGACAGTAGCGCACGAATCTCTGCGTTCTTGTGACTGTCGGCATCCCCTAGGTAAGCGGTAATCGGATCAATCACGATCAGCGCAGCACCGCCAATTTCCTCAAGCATTGCGCCAAGTCGGGCAAGGTCGGTTTTCAAATTGAAGGCGCGGTGAATCTCGCCACCATCGCCCCGGTAGCCTTCCACCATCGCATCAAGAATTATCACCCGCGATAGGTCAGCCCCGGCGGCCTCAAGGCGTGGCCGGATGGTGTCCGCCGGATCATCTTCAGCGGACATGATCACCACGTTACCCATTTCGCAGCGCGTGCGATCCACCGGCCAACAGCCGCCCGTTGAGACAATCGCCGCCATGCTCGCGGTAATTTGGCTTTTCCCTAAGCCCGGATTACCCGCCAGCATGGAAACTTTGCCGCGCGCGATGCGTCCTTGCCAAAGCCAGCGGATCGGCTTCGCTTCAATGTCGGATGCTCGCCGGTAGGCAATGCGGCTCGTAGGATCGCCCGCCTGCACGCCGCCACCGCTCGGTGGATGCTCTTGCCTTGCCGGTGCGCTTGCACTCGCTATGGCCTGTTTGACGGCCTCAGCGCCGCACGCTTGCGCCATGTCGTTGAAGTCGCCAGCGCCCTCGGGTCGGTCGTCGCCGAAGTCGGGGATTGCCAGCAAGCCGCCGACGGATAGCGCCGCCTCGATTGCATGGGGATCAGGTGCGCCGGTTGCCTTCACCAGATCGGCCAGGATCACCAAAGTTGCCGACGGGTAGCGTTCGCGCATCGCCTTCGCCACCGCCGACAGATTGCCCGCCGACAGCGCGGCGATTGCCGGGTGTCCGCTGGATTCCTTCGCCGTTAGCACGGTCGCCACGCCCTCACCAATCAGCAGGGTCAGCCCGTCGCCATCGGGTAGCGATTGCGCCGCCCAATATCCGCCCGCCTTCGCGCCGCCGTATAGCGCCGACTTGTGCCCGGCTTCGTCAATGAGTTCGCATGTCGATACGGCATCGCCGACTTTGACGGGTGCCACCAGCAAGCGCCCGACCAGTTCATCGCCCTTCGATTTCGGCGCATAGCCCAAGATCGCCGCCGCCGCGCCTGCGTCAATTTCACGCAGGGTCGCTACCGGAGCAACTTGCTTGAGGACCAGATACGGGTTATCGACTGGTGCCGGTGTCGCCGCCTTCCAGATCGCCACCGCATTCTTCGCGGCCTCGGCACGTTCGCGGGCTTTCGTGGATTCTTCCCTCGCCGCCTGTTCCGCCGCAATGCGCCGCCGCGCCGCAAGCTCTTCGGCGGTCAGCGTTTGATGCGTTCCATCATCGTGCCAGCCGTTCGCCTTGGCTTCATGGAACAATGTTCCAGCCGTCACTCTGCCATTGCCGCGAATGCTCTTCCACACGTCCCGTGCATCCTTGGCATTGAAGGATTCATCTTGCTGGCTCCATGCGTCCCACACATCAAAGCCCGCGTCCCCAAATTCTGACTTAACCGCCATGCCCATCTTTACCCATGTATCGCGGTCGCAGGCGGGAATGAAATGTAGGGCTTCGCGGATGCGCTCAATGTCGCCCATCATCATGCGGCCCCCAAGTGCAAGCGCCGGATGATCCACTCCGCCAGCTTGACGGGCAGCAAGCCCCATACCGCAGCCCACACGATCACAGACTTCGCTTTGCTCGATATGGCGTCTATTAATGTTCGGCTGGGTGGCGTAGAATCGACAGCGCAATGTGTTTTTCTGAAAGCCCCTTGGCCCGCCAGCCTTGGGGTTTTCGTCTTTTTGGGGCCGCTCATTGCTGCACCCATTCCAGAAACTTGGCTCTCTGAATCAAAACTTTTCGGCCGAGTCGGATCAGTGCGCCGGATTCGCGCATGCCGTTGCCCTGAATGATGCCGCTGCTCGCGTGGCGCTCTTCGGCGTTGAAAATTAAACACCTGAGCGCCGCCTCAGTGAACGCGGGTTCGATTTCGGCGAATTGTGCGACGGTGTAAAGCGATTGCTCGCGTGGTGTTTGTTCGGGCAATGTTGCGCGAACGGAGCGAATTTCGCTCGCTTGTTGCGGTTGTTGCATCATGCTTATGGCCTCTGTGGGTTAGAAAAACTACCCGGCCACGATAACGCATTGGTTAACTACAGGATGCGAATCAAGCGTGTTTTAGGAACGGATCAGGTCTGAAGTTTCGCGGGCGTAGACGCTTCAGGCCTGTCGCATTCTTTTGCTCTTTGCTTGGTCTTTGTTCCATTTGATCCTGCTTCTTACCTTCTTCGCTAGACCGGTCCCTGTGTATGCGACCGCTTGCCTGGCGATAAACGTTATTACTTCCTCAGACGTCCATTCCCAGCCCTTGCTACCAGTGACAAACAGAGAATCAACAAGTTGATTTAGCCGGTATTGGTTTGCCTTCGCGTCCCGCATTCTTTTTTCTGTACCCTTTTCTCGTCCGATCTCAAGATTGTGATCTGACTGTTGCTGTTTTCGGATCGCTTCAGCCGCTTGAATTCTTTCAGTCATCGCGGCTTGAACTACGCCCCGTTGTTGCTTGTTTAGGTAGACAAGCTCTTTGATGAAACCGCTTTGCTCGCGCGCA
>JBCKPM010000072.1:0-8970 GCA_038901675.1 Usitatibacteraceae bacterium
CGTGCAGTTCGCCGGCCTCATCGCGGAACGCTGGTTCTTTTTCGCCCAAGCGAATCATCCACAAAACCTCTACTACCAGACCATTTCGTGATTGAGAAAAACTAGTGCGGGTCCAGCATCAACCAAGCGCCATTTGGCGCAATCTCCGGAATGTTGAGTCTCGCGCGTTGAGATCCCCCATGGACGCCAGTCGACATCTGCCGCCGGCGTTGCTTAAGCGTAACGGGCACGGGGTGCATCCGCGATGCGGAAGATCTACGCCGTCTGCGGGTTGGATTCGGACGGCAAAATGAAAATTCACTCGCCACGCTGGCAATGGGCGCTGCGACTCTTTCCGTTTTTTTCTTGGTTTCCGGTGACGCAGCTCGTGCTGCGCAGCGACCTGATCGCAGGTTTTACGGGTGCCCTCGTGCTGGTGCCGAAAGCGATGGCCTATGCGCATTTGGCCGGCATGCCGGTGCACTTTGGTCTGTATGCCGCATTTGTTCCCGCTATCTTCGGGGCATTGTGGGGATCCTCGCGGCAACTGGCGACTGGGCCCGTCGCGATTATTTCAATAATGACTGCCGCGGCGCTGACGCCCTTGGCGGCACCGTTTTCACGCGAGTACGTTGAACTTGCGTTGCTGCTGACGCTGATGGTCGGTTCGATTCAGTTCGCACTGGGCACGCTAAAACTCGGTGCCATCGTCAACTTTGTTTCGCATCCGGTCTTGCTGGGTTTTGTAAACGCCGCTGCCATCATCATCGCCCTGTCTCAGGTCGATGTGCTGCTGGGCATCCCGAAAGGTCGCAGCGACTCGTTTTTGAACGATATCTGGGAGATGCGCATCGTGTTGACACAGGCTCACTGGCCGACCGTACTGATGTCGTTGTTTGCACTAACGATGATTTTGGTTCTCAGAAAAATACCATGGCTCGCCAATCTAAGCGTACTGATCGCGGTCGCCGTCACCATCGTCGCGAGTTACGCATTCAACTTCGAACGGACGGCCAGCAGCCAGACGGCGCGCATTGCTGACAACGAGACACGCAGCGCCGTTTCCGCCTACGCGGAAGCGGACAAGCGGATACGAGAGCTTGCTACGCAATTGCCGGCACAAGCGGCCACCGTACGCAAACTAGAGTCCACCAACGCTAGAGATGCCGCCGAGCAACACCACCAGTTGCATCTAGGCCAACTTGATGCTGCCGACCTCGCGACTGAGAACAAGCAGCGCTTGCAAGCCATTGGCCAGACGCTTTTCTACATGGTGAGTCAGCCGGACGGCGACGTTTTACACGTTGCAGCTCGGGTACCCGAAGGGGTAATTAAGGACGCTCGCCCGTGGCGCATCCGGAAAATCGAGGGCGATCAGCTGCATCTAGTCGGTGGCGGCGAGGTAGTCGGGAAAATTTCGCCCGGCCTGCCTTCGTTTCGACCACCCAGCATCACGTTAGATGGCCTACTGTCGCTCCTCTCAGTCGCCATGGTCATCGCGTTGGTGGCGCTGATGGAGTCGATGGCGATGGCCAAAGCGCTTGCGGCAAGTACCAAGCAACGCATAAACCCGAATCAGGAACTTATTGGCCAAGGCATGGCCAATCTCGGCGGATCGTTTTTCCAGTCGTATCCAGTATCAGGTTCATTCACTGGCTCGGCCATTAATCTCGATGCGGGGGCCAAGACCGGATTTGCGATGGTGTTCAATGGGTTGTTTGTCATCATCGCGCTATTGTTCTTCACGCCTTATTTGTACCACCTTCCAAAAGCGACGCTCGCCGTAATCATTCTGTTAGCGATCACCAGCCTGGTTTCACTGCCAGCCATGTTGCACGCGTGGCGGGCAAGGCGGTCGGACGGCGTGGTGGCGGGGGCAACTTTCCTCGTCACGTTGGCCTCCGCGCCGCATCTCGACAAAGGTATCTTGGCGGGTGCCGCGCTTGCGATCCTGCTGTATCTTTATCGCACCATGCGACCCAGAGTTGCGCTGCTTGGGAGGCACCCCGACGGCACGTTGCGCGATGTACTCATCTATCCGAATCTGCCGACCAGCGACAACGTGATCGCATTCCGGTTTGACGATGCGTTGTACTTTGCCAACGCCCCATTTTTTGAAGACGCGATCTTGGATGCGATTGCCAAGCAACCGAAGGCCAAATATCTTCTGGTGCTGGCAGGGGGCGTCAATCAGATCGACGCAACCGGTGAAGAGGTCGTTCGCCATCTTGTGCAACGCTTGGCAGCGAGCGGGGTCACATTAGTATTTTGCGGCTTAAAAAGACAAGTATTGGATGTGCTGCACAACACCGGCCTTTACGACGTGATTGGTGCGGATAAGATGTTCCCGAGTGAGGACACGGCGCTAGAAGCGATTTACGGATGGTTGGGCAACGAGGCCAAGCACGAGTTGCTGCCGCCTGCAAATGTGCCGCTGACCGACCCGGCCGATCAACCGCCCACAGCGACACCATGATCAGCCGGGGATCGCTAACGCGGTGGCTGCCATTCCTTGCCTGGCCGCACGTCACGCCGGGCAAGCTCAGGCTGGATATGATCGCCGCGATCACCGGTGCCGTGATCGTGCTGCCGCAGGCGGTGCGTGTCAAGATAGTTGTCGCCTCGGTCATGCAGCCAACGGTTGAATATGGTTGTCCGTCAAATGCGTGTTTATGATGGAATCGCGTTCGGGGTTGAGCGTGACGGCCCCGATGGGCGACCAGTTTCGAGTGTTGCCAGACCAGCGCGCCGGGTTGAGTTCGCGCGCCCTGAGGTACAAGGTATGTCTGGCCGCCAGAATCGCATGATCCTCGCCTGCATGGCGCTGAGCCGGACTGACGTAGCGAATGCCACTGTGACGATGGTCATGGTTGTACCAGCGCACGAATCCGGCTGCCCAGATACGGGTCTGGTCAAGATCAGCAAAGCCCCTGGCAGGGAACTCGGGTCGATACTTGGCCGTGCGAAACAACGACTCGGCATAGGCGTTGTCGTCACTGACGCGAGGCCGCGAGTACGAGGGCTTGACGCCCAGCCAGTTGAGCATCGCCAGAACCGTCGTGGCCTTGAGCGTGGAGCCGTTGTCGCCATGCAGCACCGGCTTGGTCTCCATCGCGGCAATCCCCTCGGCCAATGCGGTGCGGCGTACCAGATGCGCGGCGTGATCAGCGTGATCGATGTCATGCACCTCCCAGCCGACGATCTTGCGGCTGTACAGGTCGAGGATCAGGTACAAGAAGAACCAGCGTCCCATCACCTGGGCGGGCAGATAGGTCATGTCCCAGCACCACACCTGGCGCGGTGCGGTAGCTATGTGCGTGGTGGGCGGTCTGACCGCCTTGGGCGCTTTGGCCCGCCCGCGATGAGCGGTTTGTCCCTGCGCCTTCAGGACGCGGCTGAAGGTGGATTCGCTGGCCAGGTAAATGCCTTCGTCGGCCAGCATGGGCACGATGCGCGCTGGTGGCACCGAGGCAAAGCGCGGCTCGTTGGCCACGGCCAGAAGGTGTGCACGCTCGTCCTCGGAGAGGGCATGGCTAGGTATGGGTCGCGCTGCCTGTGGTCGGCGATCGCCGTCGATAATGCCATCGCTGGCCTGCCAGCGTTGCAGCGTGCGCACGTCGATGCCGGCCATCTCGCAGGCGGGCTTGAGCCGCGCGCCGGCGGCATGCGCTACGTGGATGTCTCGGGCCAATGCCTGGCGATCTTCGAGGCCGATCATTCGCCCTCTCCCTTGTTGAAGATCGCCGCGACTTTTTTTGACAGGACGAGCAGCGCGGCTGTCTCGGCCAGAGCCCGATCCTTGCGCAGCAACTCGCGTTCGAGCTCCTTGATCCGCTTCTTGTCGGCCCGTGTCGCCTGCGGGCTGGCACGAGCCTCCACGGGATCAGTTAGTGCCGTGGTAGCGCTCAAACGCCACTTGTCCAGTTCGGCAGGGAATATGCCATGCTCGCGGCACCACGCACTCTTGCCCGCTTCGTCCAGCGCCGCCGCAGTGATCACCGCTTCTAGCCGGGCGGTCGCAGACCAAGCCCGCGACCGGGTGGGCCGGGTTCGCGCATCCTCACACCAGCGTTCCAATGTCTGCACCGACACCCCAATTTCTGGTGACACCTCGCCGATGTTGGCGCTCTCCGGCGGCAGCAACCGTGCCACCACCCTGTTTTTGAAGACTTCTCCGTATCGTGCCATCGGTTCATCCTTATCGCCCCCAAGTTCAAGATCATATCGAGGCGACAACTATTCTGACGCAGGGGGCAGGCGATTGCATTCGCCAGCATCGCCGACCTGCCGCCGGCATACGGCCTATATACGGCCATGGTGCCCGCAGTGGCGGCGGCGTTATGGGGTTCCAGTTGGCACATGGTATCCGGTCCGACCACGGCGATTTCGATCGTTGTCTTTGCGTCGGTCAGCACCATGGCGGAACCTGGAGGTGACCAATACATCGGCTTGGTCCTCACGCTCACCTTGTTGGCGGGGATCATTCAACTGGCAATGGGCCTGGCGCGTCTAGCAGTTTGTTGAAATTCGAAGTTTTTCGGCCGAGCAAATTTTGTCGGCCTCATAGGAAGCGCTACAAGCGATTATTTTTGAGTGCCCCATGTTTTCTGCCTCACTAAAATCACGATTTTCATCAGAACAAACCGAATTTCAACAAACTGCTAGGCCGCTAGTAAATTTCATTTCGCATACGGTGGTACTCGGCTTCACGACGGGAGCTGCCTGCCTCGTTTTCGCCAGCCAGATTGGGAACGTTTTAGGTTTGGCAGTGCCGCGCGGGCTGCATTTTCACCAGACTATTTTGTTTGCGTTGGACCACATCGGTGAAACACACGTATGGGTGATCTCGGTTGGCGTGCTGACACTAACATGTGGCTTGCTGGCAAAGCGTTACGCGCCAAAGTTGCCATACATGATCGTGGCCATAGTGGCAGGCAGCCTACTCGCGTTATTGTTTAACTTATTCCAATTTGCAATAGAAACAGTAATAATACAGCCATGTTCTTCTTCAGGAGTGAATCATGGCCAGACCTGCAACCGGTATCGAACATATAGAAGCAGCGCGACAAGCACTAAAAACCGCCAAGACTGCCGACGAGCTGCGCGTAGCGCAGGCGGTTCTCCTCCCGCTCGAACTAGGCTTGAGCTTAGCCGATACGGGTCGCGTGATTGGCCGTTCTGTCACCGCCACCTGCCGTTTGCGACGCGAATTCTGTGCTGTTGCCAGCAAAGTGCGCCCACCCCCACGTCGTAAACGTGAGTTGCGTAATCGCGCTCACCTGACGTTTGCCGAAGAGGCCACGATGCTTAATACCGTACTCAAAGATGCGGCCAAAGGCGGGGGCGTCGTGATCCCCACACTGCACGCCCAATTTGAAGCGCACATGGGACATTCGGTAGATCTCTCCACGCTTTACCGAATGCTCGCCAGACACGGCTGGCGCAAGCTCGCCCCCGATACCGCCCACCCACAGGGAGACCCCGCTTTGCGTGAGAACTGGAAAAAAAACTCCCCAATCAATTGGCACAAACCGTCGCGACATTCGCCAAGGTTCAGCCAGTGCGCTTGATGTTTCAGGATGAGGCACGCGTTGGGCGGATCAGTGATTGTTGCTATTGCTGGTGTCCCAAGCCGCTGCGCCCAATGGTGCGCGCCATGCTGACCCACCAGTACGTCTATGCCTATGCCGCGATCAGCGCTGGACGGGCGCATGGATTCGTTGGTGCTGCCCCACGTCAACACCGATTGCATGCAGCTCTTCCTAGACGAGGTGGCAGCACGCTATCCGGCTGAGAATATCGTGATGGTGATGGATGGCGCGGGCTAGCATCGTAGCGGGCAGCTTAAGCAAGCTGAGAACTTGAGGCTGCTGCTGTTGCCGCCGTATTCGCCTGAGCTGAATCCGGTAGAACACATTTGGGACGATCTGCGCGAGAAATATTTCCACAACCGCGCCTTTGATAGCCTTGATGCGTTGGAAGATCATCTGGTGGTGGCGCTACAGATCTTTGAGGCTGACTCCGCAAGGGTGAAATCTATCACGGCGTGGCCTTGGATTAATGAACATCCTCGCGGCAAGCCGCGAGGTATCAACACCGAGTTCAAACCCGCAGATTTGCAATCTGCATTGCGCCGCAAGCGGCGGGGAATTTGACCCTGAGAGATTAATACTACTTATAATGCAAATTAGAATAACTACTTGATTGAACTCATATAATATTTGGCTCCCCGACCAGGGCTCGAACCTGGGACCTGCGGATTAACAGTCGAGGAAATAGAGAAAACCAGAACAATGCAGAATCAATTACAACATACGAATCATTGACTTAGGTATTGTAGGTTGTTCCTGCTTTTTCCTGCTTTATGCGCCTGAGTGTGCCAAAAGTGTGCCACGGAAACCGCCCAATGATGTCGGGTGGGTGGGGGAATTCTAAGGTCGAATGAAATCGACGTAATGCCCCGTCTTGCGGGGTATTGGGGTGGGTTAATGTTTTCCGGCAGCCTGGGTCAATTTGTCGTCAGCACCAACATGCTGAGAAAGCGTTTCGGCGGCTGCGCGGATATGCCGCCATCCCGGCGTTGATTCGCGCTATTCGACCAACAGCGGCGCAACTAAAAAAAGCCGCATAATCATTTCCGCCACCAACTCAACCTTCAACTGCGTTCGGGACATCGCCACGCCGCCTCGGGGTAGAGGCTAAGCGCCATACAGAAATACGTACCCGACACCGCTGAGACGCTGCGGATTCGTTTGCTGTTGCAATCGTGCGCGTCAAGAGTTGAACTGATGAGCGAGGCTGGAAAAACCTGCGCGAGAAGACTGGCGCTCAGATAGTCGCTTAACCTCGCACCTGCGCCCAGAACTGCTTTTGTTCGTGCCATGACGCGCTCCCAAAATGGACTGCGCCTAGTTTGGCATAAAATTTCCTAACCGAACAGTATTGGGTCAGGTCTACTTACTGCCCGTAAAGTGCCGCTTGCGTCATCCTCAGGCTACAGTGATACTTCGGTGGGATTGATTGTGTTTCCTTCGATTTCCTCATCTTCGACCGTAGTCTCGTCGCCAGGAGCCTTGCCTTGAAAATAGATTCGTTGTTCGGGCGAATTGTCGCCAATCCCTTCGCAGTGCTTGCCTGCGCGGTACTGCTTCCATGTTTTGCAGCCGACGCGTTTGCGCAAACCGGCGAGTTGCCGGGTACCCCCAAACCGGAGACAAATGCGTCAGGACTATCACGCACCGACCCCCGATTTATCTGGGATCTCAGTCGGCTTTATCCGAACGATGCCGCGTGGGATGCCGAACGCACGGCGGTGTTGGCTGAAGTGCCGACCTTGGCCCAACTCAAAGGCACCCTGACCACGGCGGCAGGCTTGCGAGTCGCGTTGGATCGCATATCCGCCTTGACACGGCGCGTTCAACGGCTTTGGGTCTATGCCAGCACACAGCAGAGTACCGACAACCGTGACGCCCGAAATCAGGAGCGTACCGGGCTGATGCGTGCACTAGTCGGGCGGTTCAGCTCGGCAACTGCATGGGTGAACCCCGAAATTCAAGCTCTGGGCAGCGACAAGGTGGAAGCATTCATCCTGGCGGAGCCTGGACTGAAAAACCACACCGTTCGCCTGCGCGACACCATTCGCAATGCGAAGCACACACTGGGTGCGGAGGCGGAAAGCGCGATTGCTTCATTCTCACCGATTATTAATGCCCCCACCAACACCCGCACCCTGCTGGCAACTGCCGACACCGCCTGGCCCAGCATCACCGTCGATGGCAAATCAGTCAAGGTCAATGAAACCGGCTATCAAAAGCTGCGCGAGCATCCGGATCGCGCGGTCCGAAAGCAGGCCTTCGATGCATTCTTCAAAGCGCTGGGCCAGTACGAAAACACCTATGGCTCCACCCTGACTGCGCGCGTCGAGGCGGGGGTGGTCAATGCGCGTCTGCGCAAATATCCTTCTGCGGTGGCGGCCAGCCTGTCGATCAATGAAATTCCGGAGGCCGTTTATCGCACGCTCGTTTCCGAGGCCAACGCTGCGTTGCCGACACTGCACCGCTATCTGAAGCTACGTCAGCGCCTGTTGAAGCTGCCTGTTCTGCACTACTACGATGTGTACCCCGAGTTGATCAACATCGGGCGCCGCTACCCGGCGGATGAAGCCATCGACTTGACGGTGGCCGCCATGAAGCCCATGGGCGAGGAATACCAGGGACTGTTGAAAGAGGCGTTCAGCGTGCGCTCCATGCACACCTATCCGGCCGAGGGCAAATCATCAGGCGCGTATCAGACCGGTGTCTATGGCGTGGTGCCTTTTGTTTTCCTGAATCACCAGGACAACTTTGCCACCATGACGACATTCGCCCACGAATGGGGCCACGGCATTCACACGATGCTGGCGCAAAAAAACCAGCCGTTTGAAACTGCAGGCTATTCGCTTTTTCTGGCGGAGCTGGCGGCGATGACCAACGAAGTTCTGTTGACTGACCATATGCTCAAACAGTCAAAGAGTCGGGAGGAACGAATTTTCTATCTGAGCGAGGCACTGGAGCGCCTGCGAGGCGGATTTTTCCGCCAGACCATGTTCGCCGAATTTGAACTAGCCACCCACGACGCGATGGAACGCGGCGAGGCGCTGTCGGGCAAGAAAATGACCCAGATCTATTGCGGCCTGTTGCGCAAGTACCACGGCGCTGATAGCGGCGTGATGCAGATCGACCCGCAATACTGCCAGGAGTGGTCGTTCATTCCCCACTTCTACCGGCCGTTCTATGTGTACGTGTATGCCACGTCCATTGCCGGCGCCACCGCATTTGGTGAGCGCATCCTGACCGGCAAAGTGGAGGAACGCGACACTTTTCTAAACGTGTTGCGAGCCGGCGGCTCTGTGGCACCTTACCAGTTGCTGAAAAACGCAGGCGTGGACATGGCCACACCACAGCCGTTTCAGGCGCTAAACAAACGCATGAACGCCATCATGGACGAAATGGA
>JBCKPM010000073.1:0-8823 GCA_038901675.1 Usitatibacteraceae bacterium
GCGTGGTGTGGCAGGGAGGCCGGTCAAGGAAGATGTGCCGGATGTCCGGCAGATGGAGTTGGTATGAAAAATCGTGGTCTGTCCCTTATTATTCACGCGTGCACTATCAAGGCAACTTCAATTGGGAATCACACCGGCTCGGCCGCGTCGTTGTGTTATCCGCGCGCACTGAGGACACGGCGGGGCTGGAGGCGTTTTTGATCAGGGAATTCTTCGGCTAAGCGAAGGGCGCTGAATTCGGTCGCTTCCGCAGATACCACCCGACCCCGACGAACACGGCCAGCAGGGCGATAAAACAAATCAACGACCACAGCGGCACCGGCAACCCCAGCGTGACGTAGCGGTCGGCACAGCCGCCGCTGGCAAACAGATACGCCGGCCACCAATCGGCCATCGGCAAGCCGTTGACAAAAATGCCAATCGGATCGCGCTGGCAACTGGTCATATCAGCGCCTTTGAGCACCTGCCATAGCGCAAGCGACGTGCCGATCAACGAGACCATCACGCCGACGAAGATGATGCCACGTCGCGGCCACATCGCGCCGATGGCCGCGATCACCCCAATGACAAAATAGGCATAACGCTGCAGCACGCACAGCGGGCATGGTTGCTGGCGCTCGGAGCCGTATTGCAAAAAATATGCGTAGCCAAGCAGCGCAATGCAGGACAGTGCAACGGCAGCGAGCAGCGAACGGATGCGTGAATTCGTCATGATTGAGCGCTATACGAGCACCCGAAGTTCGCGCAGCAGCACCGACAACATGGCCAGATCACTGTCGCGTGCAGCCTTGAGGTCATCCATGACTTCGTGCATATGCGCCAACGCCTTGGCTTGATGCACCTCCCACGTCGCAATCGCCGCGGCTGTTGCGTCGAGTGTGTTGGCCTGCGGTGAGAGTTGCAACACGCTTTCGGTCAATTGACGCTGCAAGTTGGCGAGGTCATCGCGCATGGCCGCGCGCGCCATCGACTGCCAGTGCGTGTCGGTCGGCAGTTTGGCCACCTGTGCGGCAATCCAACTCATCGACAACTTGCCGGCCAATGAAAAATATATCGCCGCCGCCAGCGGCACCGGACGCTTCATTTGTTCTGATGCCTCGATGATGTCGAGCACTGAATACATGGCATTGGTGCGCGCAATTGCACGCGCAAGCAAGGTGGGGACATGCTCCTCGGCGAGTTGCTGTTCGGCGTGTTGCACCATCCGTGCATCGTCGGCTGACAACAGTTGCGGCAATTGCGCGTCCACCGCGGCAACACCGGGCGCGAAGAACGCCAGTACGTCGGCGATCGGCATGTGCTCACCACGCCGCCGCAAAAACCACAGCGTCGAACGCAACACGAGCCGCCCGACTTCAATCAGCATGGCCGTCTGCGTGGCGGTCGGAATGACGTTATCGAGTGCATCTATCTGTTGCCAGACGCGATCGAGACCAAATACCTCACGGCTCAAAATGTAGCTCCGTACCACTTCTGGCGCAGTCGCACCGGCTTCTTCGCACATGCGATGCAAAAATACGCTGCCGGTGCGGTTGATGGTCGCGTTCGCCACTTCGGTAGCGATGATTTCGCGCTTCAACGGATGTTGCTGCATGACGTCTTTGAAGCGTTTTTGCAATGGTGTCGGAAAGTAGCTAATCAGGGCTTGCGCAACATACGCATCGTCAACCAAATCCGAGGCGAGCAGCTCGTCAAACAATTCCATCTTGCTGTAGGCGAGCAGCACTGCGCGCTCGGGCGCAGTGAGACCGATTTTCTTTTCGCGTCGCTCAGCAATGGTGTCGTCATTGGGCAAAAACTCGACCGCGCGATTGAGTCGGCCAGTTTTTTCTTGGTGATGCATCAACCGCGCTTGTGCATCGAGCAATTTTTCCGCGCGCACACCGGACACGGACAGCGACTGGGTTTGGTAGTAATTGTCCTTCAATACCAGCTGGCCGACTTCGTCTGTCATCGCCGCGAGCAGCGGCTCACGGTCCTCGGCTTTGAGTAAGCCCGCGTCCGTGGCCGCCCCGAGCAAAATCTTGATGTTGACTTCGTGGTCTGAGCAATCGACTCCGGCCGAATTGTCAATCGCATCGGTATAGAGGCGAACGCCAGCTAGCGCGGCTTCAATCCGTCCGAGTTGCGTCGCACCCAGATTGCCGCCTTCGGCCACCACCTTGCAGCGCAGCTCGTTGCCGTTGATGCGAATGGCGTCGGTCGCTTTGTCACCGACTTCGCCGTGCGACTGCGCGCTCGATTTGATGTAAGTGCCGATGCCACCGTTGTAAAACAAATCCACAGGGGCCTTGAGAATGGCGCGCATCAACTCGACCGGCGTCATCGCTTTGAGTGCGCCATCAATGCCGAGCGCCTGTTTGACCTCCGGCGTGAGGTCGATGGATTTCGCGCCGCGTGCGAATACACCGCCGCCTTTGGAGATCAGCTTCTTGTCGTAGTCGTCCCACGAAGAACGCGGCAGCAAGAACATGCGCTGGCGTTCGGTGAAACTGTTCGCCGCGTTCGGTTGTGGGTCGAGAAAGATGTGTCGGTGATCAAACGCGGCGACCAGCCGAATGTGGGGCGACAGCAGCATACCGTTGCCGAACACATCGCCCGACATATCGCCAACGCCGACCACGGTGAAGTCCGTGGTTTGCGTGTTGATGCCCATTTCGCGGAAGTGGCGTTTGACGCTTTCCCACACACCCTTGGCGGTGATGCCCATTTTCTTGTGATCGTAACCGACCGAGCCGCCGGACGCGAACGCATCACCAAGCCAATGGCCGTACTCGAGCGAAATGGCGTTGGCGTAATCGGAAAATGTCGCCGTGCCTTTGTCGGCCGCAACCACAAGATACGGGTCGTCGGCGTCGTGGCGAACCACGCTTTTCGGCGCAACGACTTTGCCCTTGACTAGATTGTCAGTGATGTCGAGCAAGCCGCGCAGAAACGTTTTGTAGCATTCGACGCCTTCCTTCAGGTACGCCTCGCGCTCGCTCGACGGTGGAGCCGCCTTCAGCACAAAGCCACCTTTGGAACCGACCGGCACAATGACCGCGTTCTTGACCTGCTGCGCTTTCACCAACCCCAGCACCTCGGTGCGGAAGTCTTCCGGCCGGTCCGACCAGCGCAAGCCGCCGCGTGCGACCTTGCCAAAACGCAGATGAATGCCTTCGACGCGGGGGCTGTAAACAAAAATCTCGAACCGGGGCCTTGGCTGCGGCAGCTCCGGTACCTTCGCCGACTCGAGCTTGATCGACAGATAGGGTTTTTGTTGGTAGAAATTAGTACGCAAGCTCGCCTGAATGACAGCAAGGAAGCGTCGCAATATGCGATCCTCATCGGCGTTGGCAACATCATCGAGCTTGCTTTCAATCGCCTCGGCAATCGCAGCCATGTTCGCCGCGCGGTTCGGCTCCGCAGCGGGATCGAATCGGGCATGAAATAAGGCGACCAAGTCGCGCGCAATGGCGGCGTGCATCGCCAGCGTTTGTTCCAGATAGGTCTGGCTGTAGGTAAATCCAGTTTGCTTGAGATACTTCGCGTAGGTGCGCAGCACCACCACGTCATCGGCGCTCAACTGCGCGGTGAGTGTGAGTCTGTTGAAGCCATCGTTTTCGATCGCCTTGGCCCACACCCGCAAGAAGGTGTTTTCAAACTTCGCCTTGACCGCGCCGACGTCGAGTTGCGCAACGGCGTGCGTGAGGCTGTACTCGTGAATCCAGATCGGCGGCGCAGCATGGCGTTCAATCTTGTATGCGCGTTCGTTTTTTACCCTGACACCCATGTTTTCCAGCATCGGCAGCGCCGTTGAGAGGGTAATCGGCAACGCGAGGTGACAGGCACGAAAGCGCACCGCTTCGCCGACCTGGTGCAGCGTGACATTCAGTGGGGCGGTATCGGTTAAGGCGTGCGAGGCGGTGAAGTCGGCGATGGCTTGCGCAATGCTGGTGTCCGCGCGGTAGGCCACCGGAAACGGCAGCACAAATTCACGCCGTGCCGCATTGGCAGCATCCTCACCAAGGGTCTCAGCGACGTTGGCAAACACGCCTTCCTCCCATCGTCGCGTGATGCCGACCACAGCGGCTTCCAGCGCATCAATGTCGAGCGCGTCTGCGCCGCCGGGATGCTTGCCGGGGTTGACGCGAATCAGCATATGAATGCGCGCCAGCACGGATTCTGTCAATTGCACGTTGAACTCAGCCGATGTGCCGTTGAGTACGCGCTTGAGTAGCTCTTGCAGCTTGACGCGCACTTCGGTGTTGTAGTTTTCGCGCGGCAGAAAAATCAGGCACGAGTAAAACCGCAGATACACGTCGCGGCGAACGAATAGCTTGGTGCGCGCGCGCTCGCCGAGCCGCAAAATGCCCATGGCCGTTTCAAACAATTCGTCGTCGCCAATTTGAAACAGTTCGTCGCGTGGATAGCTATCCAGAATTGACAGCAGATTCTTCCCTGCGTGACTGCCTGCGGGGTAGCCCGCGCGCGTCAGCACCTTGGCAATTTTCTGTCGCAACAGCGGAATTTTGGTCGGGTCGCCGTGATAGCTCGATGAGGTATAGAGCCCGATAAAACGGCGCTCGCCGATAACGTTGCCTTTGGTGTCGAAACGTTTGACGCCGATGTAATCGAGGTAGCCGGGTCGATGCACCGTCGCGCGTGAATTTGCTTTGGTCAATAGCAGCAGTTGCGGACTACGCGCGAGCTTCTTCAGGTGATCGGGCAACTCATTGAAACTTGCCGAGACGCCGCCCAATTTCGGCTCACGCAACACGCCGAGTCCGGAGTTGGCGACGATTTTCAGGCTGTCCTTGCCGCCGGTGGCGACCAATTCGTAGTCGCGATACCCGAGAAAGGTAAAGTGATTGTCCGCCGCCCAATGCAAGAACGCGGACGCTTCCTCGAGCTCGGCTTCTGGTACGACTTTGGCTGCCCCGTTGAGACCGGACAAGACATCCTGCACGCGGGCATTCATCGCCGCCCAATCTTCGACTGCAGCGCGAACGTCGGACAGGATAGCCATCAAACCATCGCCGAGCGATTTAATACGCGCAGTGTCAGTGAGGCGTTCGACTTCGATGTGAATCCACGATTCGAGTTTATTGCCGCTGGCAGGTTGGGCGAGGGTGGTGAGCCTGCCTTGCTTATCGCGTGCAACCGTAAACAGCGGGTGAGCGATTTGTTGAATAGCGATGCCTTGGCGGTTGATTTCCATGGCGATGGAATCGACCAGAAACGGCATATCGTCATTGATAAATTCGATGACGGTGCACGGCGCATCCCAACCGTGCTCAGCGGACTTCGGCGTGAAGATGCGCATTTTTGGTGCGCCGCTGTGAAAGTCTTGGCCAAACGCAAATTGGTTACACACAATGGTGGCCCACACCTTGGCATCGTGAACGAGCAGGTCAGTGTCGTCGATATCGGAAAGATATTTGTCGACAATGGCTTCAGTGAGCACCGATTTGTCGGCAGGGGAGGCGTCGTGAATGGCGCGGGTAATTTCGGCGATCGCCAAATTGGTGTTACCTGGGTTTGTCTCTTTTTGAGCGGCGACCATAGTGAATTCTCTGGGTAAAGATGAATGCGCCATTATAGTGCGCGGGCTATCAAATGCCCGTCAACGGTGGGCTTTACGAAGCTGCCGCCGCTTCTCGCGCAAACGTCAACGCCGCACACGCACGCTGAATCCGCCGACACGCTTCGTCAAGCACATCCGTCGAGGTCGCGTAGGAAACGCGAAAGTGCGGCGACAGGCCGAACGCGGCACCATGCACCACAGCCACCCCTTCGGCGTCGAGCAGATAGTTGACAACATCTTCATCGTTCTTGATCAACATGCCGCCGGGTGTGGTCGCGCCGATCAAGCCCGCGCAACTCGGATAAACGTAGAACGCGCCTTCCGGAGTGTGGCAGGACAGTCCTTTCGCCTCATTGAGCATGCTCACCACCAAGTCGCGGCGCTTTTTGAACTCGGCGTTGTTGCGCGGAATGAAATCTTGCGAACCATTCAGTGCTTCAACCGCCGCCGCTTGGCTGATGGACGACGGGTTGGATGTGGACTGCGACTGCACATCGCCCATCGCTTTGATGAGTTTTTCCGAGCCACCGGCATAGCCGATGCGCCAACCGGTCATGCAGTAGGCCTTTGACACGCCGTTCATGGTCAGCGTGCGCTCGTACAAACGCGGCTCGATTTGTGCAGGCGTGGCGAATTCGAAATCGTCGTAGACCAAATGTTCGTATATGTCGTCGGTCAACACCCACACGTGCGGATGTCGAACCAGCACATCGGTGATGGCCTGTAATTCGGCGCACGTGTAGGCCGCGCCGGACGGATTGGACGGCGAATTGAGCAGCACCCACTTGGTGCGCGGCGTGATGGCTTTTTCGAGATCGGTCGCATGGAGTTTGAATCGGTGTTCTGACGAACACGGCACGATGACCGGCGTGCCTTCGGCGAGCAGCACCATTTCCGGATACGACACCCAGTACGGTGCAGGGATGACGACTTCGTCACCCGCCGACAGCGTTGCCATGAAGGCGTTGAACAACACCTGCTTGCCGCCGGTGCCGACCGTGATTTGCTTCGCGGTATAGGTCAGACCATTTTCGCGCTTGAATTTTGCGGCGATGGCTTCTTTTAATTTCGGCGTGCCGTCGACTGCGGTGTATTTGGTGTCACCCGCTTGGATGGCCTTGATGGCGGCATCCTTGATGTTTTGTGGCGTATCAAAATCTGGTTCGCCAAACGACAGCGCGATGACGCTCTTGCCGGCCGCTTTGAGCGCAGCAGCCTTGGCGGAAATGGCGATGGTGGCGGAGGGCTTGACGCGGGACAGGCGCGAGGCGAGTTGCATGAGAGGTCTCAGGTGAATAACTGCATTGTTGCGATGCAGCGAAATTATAGGCGAAGCCGGAAAACGTGTACGCTTGCGGCTTCGCTGAGACCGCCGCCGCGACCACTTCCCCCATGATCGATTCCAAATTTCCCGATACCGGCACCACCATTTTCACGACCATGTCGGCGCTCGCTGTCGAGTCGGGTGCGGTCAATCTTGGCCAGGGCTTTCCGGATTTCGACTGCGACCCACGCATCGTCGATCTTGTGTCAGTCGCGATGCGCGCTGGCCACAACCAGTACCCGCCGATGGCCGGTGTGATGTCCCTGCGCGAAGCGATCGCGACCAAGGTTGCCGCGCTGTATGGCCGAGGCTACGATCCGGTGAGCGAGATCACCATCACGGCTGGTGCCACGCAAGCCGTTCACACCACGCTCGCGGCTTTGGTGCGGCCGGGCGATGAAGTCATTGTGTTTGAGCCCGTCTACGACAGCTATGTGCCGGCGATACAGATGCACGGCGGCATTGCGGTGTATGCACGCCTGAAATTTCCAGACTATCGGCCCGATTGGGCGCAACTTCGCGCACTGATGACGCCGAAGACGCGGGCGATCATGATCAACACGCCGCACAACCCGACTGCCACCCGCTGGGAGCGCGCCGACTTTGACCAACTCGCGGCCATCCTGCGCGACACTGGCATCGTGGCTATCAGCGATGAAGTGTACGAACACATGGTCTACGACGGCGTGGCGCACGCAAGTGTCGCCAGCCATGCCGAGCTGTCCGAACGTGCATTCGTCATTTCATCGTTCGGCAAGACCTATCACGTCACCGGCTGGAAGGTCGGCTACTGCATGGCACCGGCTGCACTGATGGCAGAGTTTCGCAAGGCGCATCAGTTCGTTGTGTTCACCGTCAACACGCCGATGCAAGTCGGTATCGCGCAGTACATGGCGCACAACACGCATCTTGAACTGTCTGCGTTTTACCAGGCCAAGCGTGATTTTTTTCTCAACGCCGTCGCGGCCTCAAAGTTGCGCTGGTTGCGATCGAGTAGCACCTACTTTGTCTCGGCGTCGTACACGCATCTGGATCAGTACAGGGCGATGAGCGACGCTGAATTCGCGCGCTGGCTGACAAAAGATGTGGGTGTGGCGTGCATTCCGACTTCGGCGTTTTATCACCACCAGCATGACAACCGCGTAGTGCGGTTTTGCTTTGCCAAGCAAGAAGCAACGCTGTTGCAGGCGGCCGAGCGCCTGGCGTCACTCTGACGTTGATTACCCCACGCGAGCCCAGTAGGGTGCGCCGTGCGCACCATGTTTCATCACGCCGAAATGTCGGTGCGCACGGCGCATCTACGCAGAAGCCGATCACGAGCGTGGATGCGCCAGCCCAGCGGCATTGAACCGGTAGGCGTCCATCGCCAGCGCATTGCCTTCAAAGCCGTCGAACACGCGCTCCACATCTGCATCGTTCCCCGCTGCGCCGAGAGCCACGAACAGCGGCAAAAAATGTTCGGGCGTCGGGTGTGCGCGCACGCCGTCGGGGGACGATTCGCGGTAGCGGCTCAACTGGTCGATGTTGTGTGTGGTGAGTTGTGTGTTCACCCATTGTTGAAACGACCGCGCGTAGGGCAGTGGTGAACGCTCGCCGCGTGACTGCATCCAGTCACGCAGGTTGTGGGTGAGATGACCGGAGCCGACAATCAGCACGCCACGCTCGCGTAGCGGACGTAGTGCACGACCGACCGCGATGTGGTGCTGCGGGTTTTGTGCGGGCTGCACCGACAATTGCACGACGGGAATATCGGCATTGGGAAACATCTTGAGCAGCGGCACCCAGGTGCCGTGATCCATGCCGCGACCCTGATCGATGCCCGCGGCGATGCCCGCGGTCGTGAGCAAGGCCAACGCGTCCGCAGCGATCTGTGGCTCACCCGCCGGGTAAACGATCTTGTACAGCGACTCGGGAAAGCCTCCGAAGTCGTAGA
>JBCKPM010000074.1:0-8769 GCA_038901675.1 Usitatibacteraceae bacterium
AAGACGAGCAGCGCGAAATTAATTCGAGCCTGGAACCTTTAATTCTAGGGGGAAATAATCGTGGTCTCCTATTGTTCGATGTTTGCTTCACCCGCGTGGAACCAAATATTGATGTCCCCGGTGTAGCGCGGATGTCCGTGCGCCGCAAGCGCGTAGCCGCCAACCACAAGATATTCGGCGGATTCAACTCGTAAGTGCGACTCCTTTGACTTGGCGGTTGAAGTAACGCGATGCAAGCATGCATCTTGCCACCACCACCCACCAGTCCAGTTGTCGCACTTACGAGTTGAATCCGCCGCTAATTGAATACGATCGGCTGTAGACCTTTAGTGTTCAATTGGTTGAAATGACTCTATGAAATCTACCGGCGATGCTCTCGGCAAAGTAATTGCCAAGTCTCGGGAAAAACTTGGCATTTCCCAAGAAAAACTTGCAGAACGTGCCGGAGTCCATCGGACGTACGTCAGTCAGCTTGAGCGCGGATTGAAGTCGCCCACATTGGACATCCTGTCAAAGATTTCTCTTGGCCTAGATATCAAACTTAGCCGTCTCATGCGACTGTTGGAGGATGAGCTTGGTTAAGTACAAAACCCGACGAGGTTTTTCTATAAACGTAGGATTCAAAGTTGAGCGAGCAGATATTGTTGAAGCCGCTTCGCTTACCAATGATGTGTTGTCGGAGTTGCCGCCTGGCCTGTATCGAAGTCTGGATTACAAGACGGTGAGCTCAATCTTCGGCTCTGTTTTCTGCGATTCGCTTGCCAGTCAAACAAATGGCATGGTGAACCCAATTGAAAAGGGGCACCCCGACATCATTCCCAAGTCTGGTGCTCACGCGCGTGAGGCAGAGTTGTGGAACTATCCTAGTGGGCTCGAGATCAAATGCACAGTGGGAAATATTGCCACAGGGGCAAATCTTCGTGCGGGAATCGAGAGGATCGAAATGCTAACTGGAGTGACTTGGCAGGCACACCATAGAGAGGTTGAACAACTCTTGGGCCTCGTTTGGGATTTCGTAAATCCCAAAAGTAATTTCAACTTTCCGGCGCTCACTGGAGCGTTTTATGCAGACAATCTGGAAATGGATGACTGGGGTGCAATTAGTGGGACGACTGGACGAAATACAAAGGTAAGCGGAATGCGTTCAAGCGGGAAACAAAAAATGGGAAAGGGTTGGGTACTTGTTCTTGACGACTCACGCTATTTGGACGGCTACGGTCGCGCACTTGGTGTCGACTTGGGAGGCGCCTAGCAAATCGTTTGCCGCAAAAAGGCTCGGTTGTTTCTGAATTCTCCCCGGCCGATAGAAAAGCAGTTCATTGCTTCGCTTTCCGGCAACTCCCGGTAGACTCAAAAGGGGTCTAAATGGAAGATAGTCCCCATATTCGCCCTCACAAAAGATTACCTCGCCGCGTCTTGCTAAAGCCCACTTTGCGAGTTCGCGATAGTCGATTGCGTCACTTCCGTGCCCATATCCTGTTCCTGGGTGAGATTTGTATGGCGGGTCAATGAACCATGTCGCCTCAATTTCAGGTGAATTCGTGAAATCTGCGCACATGATTTTCCAATGCTTTATTTTGTAAAGATTGGCTGCCATTACGCGTTTACTTATCTCCCAATTTCGTTCAAGAACCGGCGTTACCTTAATAGTTTTGTATTTGAACGCTTGCTTTGTTGCGGCGTGAACGATGTGCAAGAACTCAGAACTCTTTTCTCCTACGCGGAGGTCTGGTAACGCACGTATTGATTCAGGAGTTGCCGTTTCAATTAACCATGTCCAGATCGAGGCAACGCGTGGATCCTTTTCTAGCAATATCACTTCCCTCTGCCAGCGGTTTCCGTATAACGCATAGGCCGCCGAACCTGCAAAAGGCTCGACGATAGTTCCAAATGAGGGCTCCGGATAGTGCTTCGCGATCTGCTTTTTTCTACCGTAGTAATAAAACATTGGCTACTACCCTCGTTCCTGAGTTGCTGAGCACTGTGATGTAGACAATAGTATTCGAAATAAAATCAAAAGTAAACCTAGCAAAGAATCAAAGAAAGAATCAAAGGAGTAAATCAAAGGGGTCAGCGTCATTTATTTTGCCGGACGCTCGAAACAAATGTCGCTGACCCCTTTGACTTCCACTTTGACTTCCAATCAGGCACTTGCTCTCTTGCGCGTCTTCTTTCCGGGGTTGACCTGTGATGCGTCGACGGTGTTTGGGCCAAGCTTCGTCGTCGGGATGAGGCCTACTCGGGAAATGCCAATCATAGCGCCAGGGACAAGACTGTCTTTGTCTGGACCAACTGCACCGATTCCAATTTGGTACTCAACCATAAGGTCGAAAATACCTTCATTAAGCCCATAGTGCTGGACGAGTATGCCGGCCAAGTCCTTCAATGAAATCGTCGGGCTGATCGGAATGGGGCGCTGCGCTGGTACCTTTACATTAGTGGGCACGCTCGGTCCTCCATTGAGGCGTTCCGGATGTGAATGAAGGGAAAGTCCCGACTGATCCGTCAGGTGTCTCAACTGTCACTCGAATGTTGTGATTCACGTCAGCCTTGACGTTCAGGAAGGCGTCGAGCGCACGAACAACCACGTCATTTAACGAAACTCCATCAACAACTGCGCGTAATGTCGCGGCCCGGTGGAGAGTTGGCGTAACACGCACATTGAAAAGTCCGCGAAATGGTCGCTGAGGCTCTTTGCCAACGGTCGCGCAGGTTTGAAGGTAGTCTTCCACGGCTGCTTCAAATTCTTTTTGGAGCTCCGCCGGGAATGCAGATTCATAGGTGACAAGATCATCTATAAACAGGATCTTTCCGCGACAAATGCCACGAGCCGTATCCAGTGCTGTAGTACCTTCGTAGTCTTTGTACTTGAGAATGTCCACGGTCGTTCCTAGATAAATCCGTTGCTCTTGAGGTGCTCGATCACGTCCGCGATACACCCTTTATCGACATTTGGAGATGGGTGTGGCCGATGACAAATGATCAATGCCTTCTTTTCTGTGTGGAAGAATTTTCTGCGAGAGCCGCTGTTCTTCAGCATCGTGTAACCGAGATGCTCGAGAATCCCTTTCAGCTCTTGCCACTTAATGTCCGCAGCTGGCGGGGTAGCGCATAGTCTCTGCAGGGCTTTCTGGTGCTTTGACATGAAAGTTTAGATCGTCAGGGCATGTAGTGTAACTGAAAAATAGTTACGATGCCCATAGTTGATGTTCTCTTGTATTTTCAAGCTCCTGCTATAACCGTGTGCCATGTACACGTCCGCGCTGGCGACGCCCAACGAATAGCGTTTATCTGTCGCGCCACTGAAGCCATCTCAGGGCGCGATACTGAACGCGACAGATAAACCCTGTTGGACTAAACCGCCGACGAGGTGGTCGCTATGGGGATTGTAATCGCCCATCTGGTCGGCGCACCATGGTTCGTCGTGGAATCAAAGGGGTCAGGGTGAATTGTTTTACAGAATGCCAAAAATAAATCACGCTAACCCCTTTGATTAGTCAGCCCTTGGCAAAACAAATAACCCTGACCCCTTTAATTCCTCTTTAATTCCTTTAATTCGCAATCCGAATCCGCTAGCGCTTCGGCCAGCCAATGCAAGTAGCTGTTGTAGTCGTCTTCACCAAAGAAGCAGGCTTCGCGATTGTGACCACGCTGCACGATGTGCAGCGGTACACGGTCGAGCTGGATGCGCGGGCGGCGGGGCATGAAACAATGCTACACCAAAATAAATGACGCTGACCCCTTTAATTGAGAATTGGGATGTACATGTGCACCAGACCCCTACCAAACAGTTTTTGCCGGAAATTCAGATACAAACAACTTTCTCACCTCTCCATTGCCTACAAGTTTGGTGTGCGCGCTGTAACCAAATTCTTTTCTTAAACGTCCAGCTACGACGCATGGAGAAATATGTAGCTCGTTCGCCAGCGCATGAATTGCATCTTCGCTTCTGGAGGACAGCACCTCACTCTTTGCCCAGACTGCGCGAGGGATGAACGCATCTCTTGCTAAACGGTTGGCCTCGGCCTCTTTTCGATCATCGTCAGAACCTTTCTCATTGTCATCAACAAAGGCTTCTTGCTTGCTCCGGAGATGCTTGAACACATGTGCCGCTTCATGCATCAAGGTGAACCAAAATGAGTCGAGCCGATCGTATCGAAGTGTGAGCCCGATGATGGGAGTACCATCGTTGTCAAGAAGAGCGGCGCCATCCAACGGTATCTTTTTTAAACGAGGCTCAACTACCAAAGCGATGCCCTTTTTGGCCAAATACTCACGCGCAAGTCTCGGCCCATTGTTAAAGCCGCTGATCCAAGCCAATTCCCTTAAAGCTGCGGAAACGTCAACGGGCGGCTTGTAGTTTCCGCGGACGATAGGTAGCGCTCTTGACCGAATTAACAACATCGAGAGCCACACCTGCAAAGATCGGGCATCGGAAACAGAGGCCGTACTGCTGTGCAACTTCCAACGTCGATAGGCTGAGCCTACCCCAAGTCCGTTAAGCTTTTGCAGGAATTTCTGGGCAAGGAATTCGGTCCCGCGAGCAGCTTCAGAATCGCGGAAAATTCCTCTTGCGATCAGCTCTTTGAATGGAAAATCTTTGAGATTCTCCACTTCGTCAACTGAAGAAGCTGTCTCATTTGTTCCTACAAGTGCCGCAACCGGAATGCTGAGGCCTTCGTTTAACTTTCGAATCATATCGACTGTAAGCTGGCGCTTCCCGGCGAGTATCTCGGATACGCGACTCTTGGAGCCGAGGTACGGAATGAGATGCTTTTGTTGCAAACCGCCCTCTTCGATGCGAAAAAGAATCGCGTCAATTGGCGAAACCAATGGAGAAGCAAATCTCTCGCCCTCATAGTGCTCGACTAGCGTGGCGAGCAATTCCAACCTCTCGCCCTCTTTGGAGGAGGGCATTGGATCAAGAGAGGCGAGCCGTTCAACTTCATCCAAGTAATCACGGTACTGGGTTTCGGTCTTGATCACTCGAATTTCTGTACCTGTAGTTGCGTTCAAAACTGACTCCTCGAATATTCAGCGTGGGTTCCAACCCATCTCACCACGACTAGCTGTGTGTTGTAGGCAACTGTTGTTGCCATGCGGTACTTGTTTCCCTTCACATTAAAAATTACGGTGTTGTTAGCTAAGAAACTTGCGGATGCGTACTGGGACTTGATATCCGATGGCGTACGCCAACTTGCGCCCTTCACCTCTGCTTCCCAGACTGCCATCCATGATGATGCATCTCGATGTTTAAGTACGAACTGTGCGATTCGCTCGCGTCCAAGCAATTTCATTGTGGATGTATTCTCATTGACTTGAAAAGTTTAGCACAAATAGTTCCCGCTTTGGGAACTTTTGTATCCAGCGAGAATTGGGAACCGATCCGCATCGGGTACGAACAACCGTTTCCGCAAAACCCCAGCATCCACGGGCTGTTCAAGGCACTTTCAGCCCCAGGGGTCAGAGTCAATTTCTTTTCCATCGCCGCCATAAAAAACGCCGACGAGTCGAACTCACCGGCGTTTTTATTTTCAAAGCTGCACCGACAGCGGGCAGTGAGTGAACCTACTTCTTCGATGCGTCCGCTGGCTTGGTTGCCACCGGCACCGCAACGGGCACCACCGCTGCTGCCGGAGGCGCTGCCTTCTGCTCAACCTTCATCGGTGCCACCGGCGCACTCGACACCGCAGGCACGGTGCCAAACAACGGCACAATCAACAGCGCCACAATGTTGATAATCTTGATCAGCGGATTGATCGCTGGACCGGCGGTGTCTTTGTATGGGTCGCCCACGGTATCGCCAGTGACGGCCGCTTTGTGCGCGTCCGAGCCTTTGCCGCCGTGATTGCCTTCTTCGATGTACTTCTTGGCGTTGTCCCACGCGCCGCCGCCGGTACACATTGAAATCGCGACAAACAAGCCAGTGATGATGGTACCCATCAACATGCCGCCCAATGCCTTGATGCCGTTATCCAACCCCATCAGGCCACCCACCACCAACACGATGGCGATCGGTGCCAACACCGGCAGCAGCGACGGAATGATCATTTCCTTGATCGCACCTTTGGTCAGCATGTCGACCGCACGCGAATAGTCCGGCTTGCCGGTGCCGTCCATGATGCCTTTGATTTCGCGGAATTGGCGGCGTACTTCATCGACCACCAAGCCCGCGCAGCGGCCGACCGCTTCCATGGCCATGGCACCGAACAGATAGGGAATCATGCCGCCGACAAACAAGCCGATGATGACGGCAGGATCCGACAAATCAAACGTCAGGTTGCGACCGGTCTCATTGAGCTTAAATGTGAAGTCAGCGAACAACACCAACGCGGCCAAACCGGCCGAGCCGATGGCGTAGCCTTTGGTCACGGCCTTGGTGGTGTTACCCACCGCGTCGAGCGGATCGGTGACATCGCGAACTCCTTTCGGCAGGCTCGCCATTTCGGCGATGCCACCGGCGTTATCGGTGATCGGGCCGTAAGCGTCGAGCGCGACGATGATGCCGGCCATCGACAACATGGAGGTGGCCGCAATCGCGATGCCGTAAAGGCCGGACAAGGTGTACGCGCCGTAAATGGCGAAACACACCGCCAGCACCGGCCACGCGGTGGAACGCATCGACACACCGATACCGGCGATGATATTGGTGGCGTGACCTTTGGTCGAGGCTTCGGCAATGTGGCGCACCGGGCCGAATTGCGTGCCGGTGTAGTACTCGGTAATCCAAACCAGAAACGCCGTCAAACCAAGACCAACCACACAGCACAGCCACAGATTCATGACGCTGTACTTAGCGTAGCCCGAGCCCGCACCAGCGACGTCACCCATGATCCAGGCAGTCAGCGGATAAAACGCGACGAGTGCAATGACACCGGCGACGAGCAAGCCGCGATACAAGGCGTTCATGATGCGCCCGCCGTCGCTGGTCTTGACAAATGCACAGCCGATGATGGAGGCAATAATGGCAAATCCGCCAAGCACCAGTGGGTACAACACGACGTTGCCGACCACGGCGGGCGCGGTGATCAACAGCGCGCCGAGTACCATGGTCGCGATGATGGTCACGGCGTAAGTTTCAAACAAGTCGGCGGCCATACCGGCGCAGTCACCAACGTTATCACCCACGTTGTCGGCGATCACCGCTGGATTGCGCGGGTCGTCTTCCGGAATGTTGGCTTCCAATTTGCCGACCAGATCCGCACCGACGTCCGCGCCCTTGGTGAAAATGCCGCCGCCGAGACGCGCGAAAATGGAAATCAGCGACGAGCCAAATGCCAGCCCAATCAACGGCTTCACAATTTCGCTCATCTTGGTGCCGCTCGCGGCACCACCGAGCAGCATGTAGTAAAAACCCGCGACCGATAACAGGCCGAGTCCCACCACCAACATGCCGGTAATCGCACCACCTTTGAAGGCAATGTTGAGCGCCGCATTGATGCCGCTGCGCGCCGCTTCGGCGGTACGCACGTTGGCGCGCACCGAGACGTTCATGCCGATGAAGCCGGCCAGTCCCGAGGCCACGGCACCTATCACGAAGCCGAGCGCGGTTTTCCAGCCGAGCAACGCTAGGATCAACGCCGCTAACACCGCACCAACAATGGCAATCGTCATGTATTGGCGATTGAGGTAAGCCTTTGCGCCGGCCTGAATGGCAGCCGCGATTTCGCGCATGCGCTCGTTACCATCCGGTTGCGACAAAATCCACTTGGTTTGGATCGCCCCGTAGGCCAGCGCGATCAATGCGCAAACCAGGGTGAAGCTGAAAATAGTGCCCGTTGCCATTTTGTTATCTCCCGAAACGGTTTCTTGGTAATTCGAATAGCGGATGAATTTGCGCGCGCATTCGTGATCCATTGGTGAGCAAGATACCGACGCGACAAGCGTGCGATTTTAGCAGAGACACTCCGCCTAAGACAGACTGATACAGCGCTTGACAAAGGGCCATCGCCGGTTGCATGACGGGGGTGCGGCCAAAATGCGCCAATAGGCCGAAAATAATAGGCCGAAAATTTCAGCCGCAACGCTACATAAATCGCGGTGTCGGGGTGCGCCTCACGCCGCGTCGAGCACGGTTTGCCACGAATGCGCCGGTTGGTAGCCGATCAGCCGCGCGGCCCGCTTAATCACGTAAACGCGATCGATCGACTTGGGAAGCGGCCATCTTCGCGCGGCGAACGCTTCGACCAGTTGCGGGCATCGGACGCGTAGCACGCGCGGTGCGTCGTGCATCAGCGCTTCGCAATCGGCTTTTATGAATGGTGTCGCGCCCGAAATATTGAGGGCTTCAAATCGATCCAACGGCGCGACGAGTGCCTGCGAAAACGCCTGGGCAACATCGCGCGCATCGACGCCACAATACAGCCGATACAACGCCATGACCGGCGGCGGCTCGGGAAACGAACGGGAGAATCGCAGAGCAGTGGTGACCAAGCGGCTGGAAAACGCATCCCGACACAGTGCCTCAGCCGCCAATTTGGTTTCGTCGTAAACATCTTCGGGAATCGGCCGCAAGTCTTCTGTCACCCAGATCGCACGCTCGGTTGGACGCATGGCGCGGCCGTAAACAGACGTGGTGCTTGCCAGCAGAAAACGTTTCACGCCTTCGCGCTTTGCAGCATCAATCAGGTCGGCGGTGGCGTCGACGTTGAGGTGAGTGAAATCATCGCGGGAGTGCGTGTCGCGATGCGGCGCGTGAAGCGCGGCGAAGTGGACGATGGCATCGACACCATCGAGGTACGGTTGCCAGTCTGTGATTCGGCAAATATC
>JBCKPM010000075.1:0-8643 GCA_038901675.1 Usitatibacteraceae bacterium
CAACACGGATTTCACCGGTAGCCGCGTCACGTCCTCACAGTAATCGATGGCGATGTCGGCTTCGCGATAGGCTTGATCTGTCGCCATCGCGCTGCCCGGCACCTCGCGCAAAATTTGTGTCGCAATGACGTCGAGCCGCGTGCGATTTGTGCGCCGCATCGCAGCGTCGGTGACATAGCAGCGTTCAAGTTTTTTCACTGCGGTGTCATAGCGAAAATATAACGCGCCATTTTCGCCAACCACCGCGTCGCCCGGCCACATGCGCGCAATGTGATCGCACCATCCCGCTGGGCGACCAGTGATCGCAATTTGCATCAGTCCCGCCGCCTTGGCACGCCACATCGCGGCGTAAGCGTCTGCGGTGAGCTTACCGTCAGTGGTGAGGGTATCGTCGATATCGAAAAACAAACCTCTAATATTGGCGCGGTCTTTCAAGGCAAAATGGCTCAAAGGGCGCATCAGTGCTGCACTTTCAACTTTTGCTCGATAAACGCAGCCGCTCTCGCGCGCTCGTCGGCATCCATGTGCAAGCCACACTTGGTGCGTCGCCAGAGAATGTCGTCAGCACTCATGGCCCACTCTTCGCGTATCAGAAATTCAATTTCTCGCTCGCACAAAAGATTGAGCCCCATGCCGAATATTTCGCCCATGTCGGCAATATTGCGCACGCCCGCCAGCACCCGCGCGGCACGATCACCGTGACGCAACACCAGACGATGCATGAAATCCGGCGGCACACCGGCGTGCTTGGGCATTAGCGAGCGTGCGTATTGATCAACGCTGTCAAACCCATCAAGCGTGCCACCAGGCAACGGCGTTTCGCTGGTCCAGGCGCCGCGCATCGGCGGCAGCAACGGCGATAGCTTCGCAAGCACATGTTCGGCCAGGCGACGGTAGGTCGTGAGCTTGCCGCCGAATACACTCAGCAGCGGCATCCGCCGCGCCGGCGCGTCGAGTCGCAGCACATAGTCACGCGTGATGGCGCTCGGATTCGCGTCGCCGTCGTCATACAGCGGCCGCACGCCAGCGTAAGTCCAGACAATATCGCGAGGAAAAAGCGGCTTGGCGAGCACCTGATTGGCAGCGTCGAGCAAGTAGCGCATTTCTTGCTCGGAAATTTCCGGTTTGGCGTTAACGTCGTCGACCGGTACATCGGTGCTGCCAATCAGCGAGTAGCGGCCTTCATACGGAATGATGAACACCACGCGCCCATCCGCGTTTTGCAATAAGTAGGCGTGCGGTTCTTTATGCACCCGACTGACCACGACATGACTGCCTTTGACCAGCTTGATTCTGTCAGTGGTGTCGATGGCAAACGTATCGTCGAGCAGCGCTTTGACCCACGGCCCTGCGGCGTTGACCACCGCGCGCGCTTGCAGTGTCGCGCCCTGCCCGGCCACGGAGGTCACTTGCAACTGCCAGCTCTCGTCGCCGCGTCGCGCCGATGCCAATCGTGTGCGCGTGAGGATAACAGCGCCCTGTTCGCGCGCCGCGACGGCATTGAGCATCGTCAGCCGTGCGTCATCTACTTGTGTGTCCGAATAAATGAAGCCGCGACGAATGCCCGAACGCAGCGCGGCACCCCAACCCGCGTCCGGAAATCTGACGCCACGCGACTTCGGCAACGACGAGCCGCCGCCCAGATGATCGTAGACGAACAATCCGCTGCGAATCATCCACGCCGGACGCATGTGGCCATCGTGCGGCACCACGAAGGCCATCGGCTGAATCAGGTGCGGCGCGATCTTGAGCAGCGTTTCGCGTTCCTGCAACGATTCGCGTACCAGCCGAAAAGCGTATTGCTCAAGGTATCTGAGGCCACCGTGAATGAGCTTGGTGCTCTGGCTGCTAGTGGCACTCGCCAGATCGTGTTGCTCGATCAACACCACTGACAGCCCACGCCCCGCTGCATCGCGCGCGATACCGCAACCGTTGATGCCGCCGCCGATGATGGCCAGGTCGTAGATCACCCGTGACAGACCTGTGTAAAACATGCAAACCCGTGATCCACAGATGAACACAGATGAACACGGATAAGGTCAAAACAAATTCGAATGTGCGAATGTTGAAGTTGGATATTAAGCATGGCGGTTCTCGGGATTTATCTGTGCCTATCTGTGTTCATCTGTGGAAAACGACAAGACCCAACGCTCGCGAAACCGCTCCAGCCACAGTAACGAAAACGCCGTTTTGGTATCGGTAATTTCACCGCGACCAACGCGTTGATGGCCTCGCTCAAACGCATGGTGAACACCTCAAGAAATTCGCCTCTGTCGCGCCGATGCCCGACGAAACGTATCGACTTGGCGATGTATAGCTCAATGTGCTCATTCGCGTAGCCGATAGTCGGGTGCATGGTCATGGCGTGCTGCCAGTGGTCTGAGACGTAGCCGGTCTCCTCGAGCAACTCGCGCTTGGCCGTCTCCGGCTCGGGTTCACCGTCGTCAATCTTGCCCGCAGGAAGTTCGATGAAGTGTTTGCCGACCGGATAACGATATTGGTGCTCGAACACCAGGGTATCCGCATCGATGAAAGCCGCAATGACGACCGCTCCCGGATGCAACACGTATTCCCGGTGTGATTCGCTGCCATCGGGCAATCGTACACGATCGGTATGCATGCGAATGAACTTGCCGTCGAGGACCTGCTCGGTCTCGATGTGGTGCTCGGTCAGATCAGGGAACTTAAACTCGTGCATTCACCTGCCGACTCCATCGATGTTGTTCAGGCGCTATCCACAGATAAACACAGATGAACACAGATAAAAGCTCCCGCCCAATATTCCCGGCGATTCGGTTGTGTTGCGAACCTCAAGAACTTGCCCTTGCTTTTGACCTTATCCGTGTCCATCTGTGTTCATCTGTGGAAAAAAAAGCTTTTCCACCCGCCCGTTAAAGCGACTTCTGGATCGCCGACAGACAAACTCCCATCAAACCCGCACCCGGCAAGAGTCCCAGCAACAACACGGCAAAGGCGTTGACGCCAAGCAGTGCACGCATAGCTTGGCCAGCCACAATCGGCGAATGATCGAGCGGCACATCCATGTACATCAATTTCACCGCGCGCAGATAGTAGAAGGCACCGATGACGCTCATCAACACGGCATAGACGACCAGCCAGGTGTAGCCTGCCTCAAGTGCCGCTTCGAGTACCGAGAGCTTGGCGAAAAAACCGATAAACGGCGGAATGCCCGCCATCGAAAACATCATCACCAGCATCAAAAACGCCACCCACGGCGAGCGTGTGTTCAAGCCTTTCAGATCGTCGAGCTGGTCGGCTTCGAACCCTTCTCGCGACAGCAGCATGATGATGCCGAACGCGCCAAGCGTCATCAAGGCATAGGTGATGATGTAGAACATCGACGCGGCATAGCCATTTTTGCTCCCGGCCAGAATGCCCAGCAACAAGAATCCCATGTGGGAAATGGTCGAGTACGCCAGCATGCGCTTCAAGTTGGTCTGTGCAATGGCGATAATATTGCCGACCGCGAGCGAGCCGATCGCGAGTATCACCAGCATGCCCTGCCATTCGCCCGATGCACCGGCAAGGCCATCGCCCAGAATACGCAGCAAAAAGCCGAACGCAGCAATCTTCGACGCTGAGCCAATGAACATCGCCATCGGCGTCGGCGCACCTTCGTAGACATCCGGCACCCACATGTGAAACGGCACCGCGCCGAGCTTGAACGCGAGGCCTGCCACCACGAACACGATGCCAAACGTAATCAACGGGTCGTTGGCGCGCGACAACTCGATTGTCTTGGCAATGACTGCAACATCGAGCGAGCCGGTGCCGCCATAAATCATCGACATGCCGTACAGCAACAGTCCAGATGCGAGCGCGCCAAGGATAAAGTACTTCATCGCCGCTTCGGTCGAGGTCGCTGAATCGCGGTTGAGCGCCACCATGGTGTAGGTTGAGAGCGCCAGTATTTCCAACCCGAGGTAGAGCGCAACAAAGTGATTGGCCGACACCATGACCATCATGCCGAGTGTGGCAAACAGCATCAACAGCACAAACTCACCGGTGAAAAGTTTGCGCGTGGCGAGGTAATCACGGCTATAGACCAGCATGATGCCAACGCTCACGAGCAGTGCGATCTTTAGCACCACAGCCAATGGGTCCGCCACAAACATTCCGGAAAAACCGAACTGCGGCCTGTCAGTTGCGCCTGCGACGACCAGACCGGCCACCGCAAACAGCAGCACCAGCGTCATGCGCAATAAGTTGGTCGCCCGATCCTTTTGCGTGCTGAAAAGGTCGAACACCATGATGACGAAAATGCCGCCGAGCAATACCAGCTCAGGCAAGGCCAGCAGCATATTGACTTCTGAGAGTGTCATGTGGTGGTGACCGAATTAGTTTAGTTTGCCAATGGCAACGTGTTTGAGCAGCGCATCAACCGAGACATGCATCACATCGGTGAATGGCTTCGGGTAAACGCCCATGAAGATGATCAACAGCGCCAGCGCTGTGAGAATCACAATTTCGCGCGAATTGATATCGGTCAGCGCACGCACGTCATCATTGGCGATATCGCCAAAAATGACGCGCTTGACCATCCACAGCGAATACGCCGCACCAAGCACGAGAGTTGTGGCGGCGACGAACGCGTACCAGAAATTCACTTTCATGGCACCGAGGATCACCATGAACTCGCCGACGAAACCGGAGGTTGCTGGCAAACCAGAATTGGCCATCGCGAACAGCACGGCGAAGAAGGCAAACTTTGGCATGGTGTTGACCACGCCGCCATAGGCCGATATTTCGCGCGAATGCACTCGGTCATACAACACGCCAATGCAAAAGAACAGCGCGGCGGAAATGAAACCGTGCGAAATCATTTGCACCAGTCCGCCCTCGACGCCTTGCACATTGAAGATGAAAAATCCCAGTGTGACAAATCCCATATGCGCAATCGACGAGTAGGCAATCAGCTTTTTCATGTCCGACTGCACCAGTGCAACAAGGCCGATGTAGACCACGGCAATCAACGACAGCGCGATAATGAAACCGGACAGCGCCTGGCTCGCGTCCGGTGCGATCGGCAAATTGAATCGCAAAAAACCGTAGGCACCGATTTTGAGCGTGATGGCCGCCAGAATCACCGAGCCACCCGTCGGCGCTTCGACGTGCGCATCCGGCAACCAGGTGTGCACCGGCCACATCGGCACCTTCACGGCGAAGGAGGCAAAGAAGGCGAGGAAAATCAACGTCTGCGCGGTGATGCCGAGCGGCACGCGATGGAAGTCGAGGATATCGAAGCTGCCGTTGGTGACGTTGTACAAATAAATGAGCGCAACCAGCATCAACAGCGAGCCGAGCAGCGTGTAGAGGAAGAACTTGACGGCGGCGTACACGCGTCGCGGTCCACCCCACACGCCGATGATGAGAAACATCGGGATCAGCATCGCTTCAAAGAACAGGTAAAACAGGATCGCGTCGGTGGCGGCGAACACGCCGTTAATCAAGCCTGACATTATCAGGAACGCGGCGAGGTACTGCGACACCTTTTCCTGAATCACCTGCCACGACGAAATGATCACCAACACCGTCGTAAAGCTGTTCAACAACACGAACAGCATGGAAATGCCGTCGACCCCCAGCGCGTAGTGGATGTTGTAGCGCGAAATCCATGCCGTGCGCTCGACAAACTGCATCGCGGCGGACGCATTGTCAAAGCCCGACCACAGCGGGATGGCGACCAGCAAGCCAAGCATGCTTCCCACCAGTGCGACGACGCGTGCGGCGGGCTTTTGCGCTTCATGATGCAAAAACAGCACTAGGACACCGGCGAGTATCGGCACCCAGATGGTCAGACTTAGAATGTAGGAACTGGTTGGCATTGTTTGCGTGCTTATCTTTATCGACTAAATCAAACTAGCTTTACGAACACGATCGACAACAATCCGAACACGCCCAGAATCATCCAGAACGCATAGGTGTACAAATAACCAGACTGAATGACGCGCGCGGCACCGGCAAACCAACCGATCACTTTCGCCGTGCCATCGACCATGATGCCGTCGATGATGGTCACGTCGCCAAACTTCCAGAGTGCGTTGCCAATCTTGCGCGCCCCGCCGGCAAAAGCCCATTCATTGAATCGATCTAGGTAGTACTTGTTGTCGAGTAACGCGTGAATGACGGAAAACTTCTGCTGAATCGCCGCCGGAATATCCGGGCGCTTCATATAGAAGTACCACGCCAGCGTCACACCGGCGACGGCCAACCAGAACGGCAGCGTCTGCAAACCATGCAACGCCATGCCCGCCCAGCCGGTGAAGTGCGACCGCAGCGCTGCGAGTGAATCGTGGTTTGGCGCGACCGCGATCACACCTTTAAAGAAATTGCCGAACAGCATTGGCTCGATGGTGTAGAGGCCGATGAACACCGACGGAATCGCCAGCATGATCAGCGGCACGGTGACCACCCACGGGCTCTCGTGCGGCTTGTCGCCTTTGGCGAGGCCGTGATGCTCGTGATCATCGCCGTGCGCATCGTGGTCGTGAGCGTGATGCACGTCGTCAAAACGCTCTTTGCCGTGAAACACCATGAAGTACATACGGAAGGAATAGAACGCGGTAACAAATACGCCAAGCACCACCGCGACATACGCAAATCCGGATCCGTCAATCTGCGAGTGCTTGACCGCTTCGATGATGGAATCTTTGGAATAAAAGCCCGAAAAGAACGGCGTGCCGATCAACGCCAGCGAGCCGATCAACGACGTAATCCACGTGATCTTCATGTATTTGCGAATGCCGCCCATGTAGCGCATGTCTTGCACGTGATGCATGCCGATGATCACCGAGCCTGCGCCGAGGAACAAAAGTGCCTTGAAAAACGCGTGCGTCATCAAGTGAAAAATGGCGACCGAGTACGCCGAGGCACCGAGCGCGACGGTCATGTAACCCAACTGCGACAGCGTGGAGTACGCCACCACCCGCTTGATGTCGTTTTGCACAATGCCGAGAAAGCCCATGAACAGCGCCGTGATGGCACCGATGATGAGTACCATCGACAACGCGGTCTCAGACATTTCAAACAACGGTGACATGCGCGCCACCATGAAAATGCCGGCCGTGACCATGGTCGCGGCGTGAATCAGCGCTGAGATTGGCGACGGACCTTCCATTGAGTCAGGCAGCCACACGTGCAACGGAAACTGCGCCGACTTGCCCATCGCACCGATAAACAAGCCAATGCAGATCGCGCTCATCAGCGACCACTGCCAGCCGGGCACTGGCTCGATGATGGTGTCCTTGAAATTCTGTGCCAACGCGAACGTAACCTGATAGTCGAGTGTGCCGAAGTAGGCAAACACAAGACCGATGCCAATCAGAAAACCAAAATCGCCGACGCGGTTGACCAGAAACGCTTTCAGATTCGCCTTGATAGCGGTCGGGCGTTTGTACCAGAAGCCGATCAGCAGATACGACACCAAGCCGACCGCTTCCCAGCCGAAGAACAGCTGCAGAAAGTTGTTCGACATCACCAGCATCAGCATGGCGAAGGTGAACAGCGCGATGTAGGCGAAAAACCGCGTGTAACCATCGTCGTCGGCCATGTAGCCGATGGAATAGATATGCACCATCAGCGACACGAACGTGACCACCAACATCATGGTCGCGGTGAGCGAATCAATCAGAAAGCCCACTTCCAGGCGAGTCTCGCCGGTGACCAGCCAGGTGTAGATCGCGCCGTTGAAGGTCTTGCCAGCCATCACATCCTGAAATACAAAGCACGACAGCACGAACGCCGCCGCCACACCGAGGATGGTCACGCTGTGCGCAAACGCTCTGCCCAACGTGTTGCCGAGAAAGCCAGCCAGCAGCGCGCCGATGAGGGGCAACATCGGGATGGCAAGCAACGCAAGTTTGTTTTCGATCATGTCGAGCAGTATGTTTTTATTTTCAAAACACTAGCATCGGCACGCACTTTGGGGCATTTTTGCCTCGAAACGCGCGCCAATACTAGCCTTTCAATGTTCCAATATCCTCGACATTGATACTCTTCAAGTTACGGAAGAGGATCACCAGAATCGCCAACCCGATTGCCGACTCAGCGGCGGCGACGGTCAGAATAAAAAACACAAACACCTGACCGTTCAAGTCGCCCAGCGCGTGCGAGAACGCAATGAAATTCATGTTGACGGCAAGCAGCATGAGTTCAATCGCCATCAACAGCACAATCAAATTCTTACGGTTCAGGAAAATTCCGGCAATCGAAATCGAGAACAGCACTGCCGACAAAATGAGGTAATGCGAGAGCGGAATCATGGCTTGCTCCCGACGTCTGGCGCCTGCCGTGGCGCTTCTGCGGCTTCGGCAGCCTCCACCGTCGCGTCCATCTTGATAATCTTCAGCCGATCGCCGCTCTTGACGCGCACCTGTGCAGCGATGTCCTGCGTCTTGGCGCCGCGCTTGTCGCGCAGCGTCAACGCAATCGCTGCAATCATGGCGATCAACAACACGACAGCGGCGAGTTCAAACGGCAACAAATACTCCGTGTATAGAACGCGACCCAATTCCTTGGTATTGGATACTGCTGCTGGCGCGCCGGGCATCTCTGCCGCCAGACCTAATGTCTTGCCGCCCAGCAGAATCGCCATTTCGGCGAGCATCACGACACCGACCAGCG
>JBCKPM010000076.1:0-8520 GCA_038901675.1 Usitatibacteraceae bacterium
GTTGGCGTCATCAACACCAAGTGGCGCGGTAAAGGCTTTCCGCTTGAAGTTGACGTCGCAAGCGCCGTAGAGCGAATAATGCCAACCGCGCATGGGTAGTCGTCGTTAGGCATTTTCTCTTCAGCATTGGGTTGCGAAACAGGCGAAACTGGCCTGTCGGAAAACGTGATTCTGTTAGTGGGGGTGTTATGCAGCATGGGATGATTCAAGCCGTTGATCGAAAAGCGTTTTCTCCTCGAAACGGTGGAATGATAGGGAGCAGCGCGGAATGTTCGGGAGACTTGGTGCTCCCTAAATATAGTTCGGCGACAACTAACCCATGAGCGAGCCAACCGTCACGGACATCGTTGCTGACCGCGAGCACAAGTTCGTTTTTCCAGACCTCATCGCCACAGATTACTTCCAGCAATACCGGAGGGGATACTACGCATCGCGCGAGCAGAGCCTTCTGAACCCGCATCGGAACTACGTGAAGCTCTTGACCTATTTGGATGAGATCCACGAGTACAACGAGCAGCACGCAAAGTCTTACGCGAAGCGATTTCGAGAAAGCGCGACCGACTGGAGGAATGCGGAGGCCGTGTTTGCCGAGATGATCGTCTACCGATACTACGTGCGCCCGGCCTATGAAGAACTGATCAAGCGTGTAGCACTCGACGCTGCCGAGTCCGACGTCATCATTGAGCGTCTGGACGGAACAACGGCGTATTTGGAAGTCTTCTGCGTGATGCCGAGCTTCCCAATCCCTCAGAAAGGCGAGTTCGTCGTTCGAGACGTCAAGACACACACGCAGAACGAGATGGCATCAGTGCGGCAAAAACTGTTGCGCAAGATCACGAAGCAAAAGCAGTTCATGGAGACCCGTGAGAATTACGCGGTCATCGAACTCAACGACGCCGTGATCGCCGGAGACTTTACCGTTCTGTCTTCACTATCCAGCGGATACACCATCACCATCAACAAGCAAACGATGAACATTGAGTCGTCTGGCTACAACTGGGAAAACTCTATCTTCGATAATGAGAGTACGAGATATCTCAAGGCGGTCATCTATTTCGACCTCGGTGACTACTCTGGACGGAGGTTTCTGTTTAACCCAAGGTTTGGAGACAGCGGTCACGCCGAACAAGCCGTTTGAGTCCGACGCGGTCGCGGCGGCGCTGCGCGCCTCGCGCGGCGCGGCTCAACGGCGACGTTGGGCATATCCAGTTGCGGGTTTGCGATGCTAGGCCGATAATCGGTTATCACAAAGCTGGACACAATGATGAGAACATACTCTGCAGTAATTGAGCGCTGCGCACAGACCAAGCTTTTTGTGGGTTTTGTCCCAGGTTTTCCCGGAGCCCATTCTCAAGGCGAAACTCTCGACGAGGTTAACCGTAACCTGCAAGAAGTCGTCGCAATGCTGCTCGAAGATGGTGAGCCAGACCTTGAGTCCGAGTTCGTCGGCATCCAAAACGTCGCCGTTGCGTAGACGATGGGGAACACCCCCGTTCTCAAGCCGAGTGAGGTCATCGCTATTCTCAGTGCACTCGGTTTTTCTGAAGTCCGCCAACGCGGTTCGCATAAACAGTTTCGAGATGCAAAAGGCAGATGCACTACAGTGCCTTTCCATCAGGGTCGCGATATCTCCCCGGCTAATTAAAGGGGACAGAGTTATTTGTTTTGCCAAGGGCTGACTAATCAAAGGGGTTAGCGTGATTTATTTTCGGCATTCTGTAAAATAATTCACCCTGACCCCTTGATTCCTGATTCTTGCCTTGTTGTGTTGGAATGGCGGGTGTGACCCGCCCTACGCTTAAAGCCCATGCGGGATCGCGAAAGCGGGATCGAGATGATTTGGAATTACTCGCCAGGAGGAAGCGCCATGCGCGAAGCCGTGGGTGGTGACCGTGGGTGGGTGTGGCGGCTGGCGGGATGGCTGTTTGTTCTCGCTGCATTGGCGCTAGGAGGTGTCTACTTGACCAGCATGCCCGGGCATTCCTACTCAGGACCGTTTCAACCCCTCTCTGACCGCGAGCTAAAGATACGGGAGAACCTTTCCCAACACGTCTCGATGCTCGCGGGAAATATCGGCGAGAGAAATATCTGGCGTTACCCGGCGCTGTCGGCGGCCGCCGGCCACATCGAAAATGCTTTGCGCGGCCACGGTTATGAAGTGGCGAGCCAGGTTTATCAACCTTCTGAAAGAGCGCTGGAAGTCAGGAACCTGGAAGCTGAGATCAGAGGCGCTGCGCTGCCGGAGGAGATCGTTATCGTCGGCACCCATTACGACTCGGTATTCGGCTCCCCCGGTGCCAACGACAACGGCAGCGGGGTGGCGGCGCTCATTGAACTTGCCCGGCTGCTGAAAGGGCGGAAGCTCTTACGCACGGTGCGCTTTGTCGCATTCGTCAATGAAGAGCCGCCGTTTTACCACACCGGTGACATGGGCAGCGTCCGCTACGCGAAAAGGTCCAAGCAGCGCTCCGAACGGATTGTCGCCATGCTCTCCCTAGAAACCATCGGCTATTACTCCGACGCGGCGGGAAGCCAGGGGTACCCGTTTCCGTTGAACTTTTTTTATCCCGGTACCGGAAATTTTATCGGTTTCGTCGGCAACACCGGATCGCGGCAATTGGTGCGGCAGGCGGTGCAATCTTTCCGCGCAAGCACCGATTTTCCTTCCGAGGGAGGCGCAATTCCGGGCTGGATACCGGGGGTGGACTGGTCAGACCACTGGTCGTTCTGGCAGGAAGGTTATCCGGCGCTGATGGTCACCGATACCGCGCTGTTCCGCTACCCCCACTACCATTCAGCCCGGGATACGCCGGACAAGATCAGCTACGATCATTTCGCCCGCGTGGTCTCCGGCTTGGCCTCTGTCATCGCGGATTTGGCAAACGCAAAATGAATTTCTGTCTGCAGGCAAGTCAAAGGGATCTACTCTCCGAATTTGCGAGATGCTGGATTCGGCAATCGGGAGTAGGCGCGACGGGAAGGTGTTTGCGCCGACGATGGATCGCGCTCGAAACCGCGCGTCAAAGGTGCATGTAAACGGTGTGGCAGCCATGCCGCGATCCGTGCCAGCACGGGCATCAGCGTCAATTGCCTGCCCAACCGCGACAAATCATGCTGCGCCGACTAGCTTGGCGATTACAATCCCCATAGTGACCACCTCGTCAGCGGTTTAGTCCAACAGCGTTTATCTGTCGCGTTCAGTATCGCGCCCTGAGATGGCTTCAGTGGCGCGACAGATGGAATTAAAGGGGTCAGGGTTATTTGTTTTGCCAAGGGCTGACTAATCAAAGGGGTTAGCGTGATTTATTTTTGGCATTCTGTAAAACAATTCACCCTGACCCCTTAAGGCAACTTAGGCACTGCTTGCCTCGATGAATCATCGCGCGAGGATGCAATTGCGACTGCAACAGACCGTCGAAGGGCTCTCGATTGCAGCGATCACGTACTACGTCGTTGGCTTGGTGGGTTACGCGGCGAGGGCGCTTAAGGAGGCGGGTGTATCGCTATCAGTCGAGCTGGTGACCGGCGCGTCGATACCATTCGTGGTGCTGGCAATCTGGCTGGCGGTGCGGCAAGTTCGAAGGAATTTGGGCGTGGAGCCAGAGCGCGTCGTGGGGTCTTGAGCATGCTGCCTACCGTCGCTTGACGACCGATAACCTCAGCTAACAAGCAAGTCATGGGTAGAGTAGAGGGCAGCCGAAAGGCTGTCCTCTACTCTACCCATGACCCACATGACCCCATGACCCACATGACCCCATGACCCACATGACCCCATGACCTCACATGACCCCATGACTCTCATGACTCTGTGTTGATATTTGAATTGGTTCACGGCACAATGCAGGTATGAAGAGGGTTTTTCTACAGCCTCGTTAGCCGACACGGCCGCGCCGCCGCCCAACCTCTCTAACAGGGCATTCACCATGATCCGAAACGCGTATTTCATTGCACTTGCCGCGTCCTTTCTCACCGGGTGCGCGATCACTCAGACGGTTAAGCCGATTGAGCGTTTCGAGGGAAACCAAGTTTGTATCGTCTTGAATCCGGCTGTTTCACAGAAGGGGTTCTTGGAGGCCTATATACGAGTTCTCACGGAGAAGGGATATGCGGTCAAACAGCTTCAGGCTGGCTCCCCCATTACCGAATGCCCTGTGACTTCAAGCTACACAGCCAATTGGCGTTGGGATCTGGGTCTGTACATGGCGTACGCAAACATCAAGGTATTCAAGAATGGGCTGCTATCCGGCGAGGCGATTTACGATTCCACCAAGGGCGGCGCAAACATGGGCAAATTCATCCGAGGCGAGGCGAAGATTACGGAGCTGGTCGATCAGCTCTTCCCCGGAAGGGCCGGCACTGCTAATCGCGTGCTTCCTCCAACCGATCAGCCTTCAACTGCCACAAGTACGTCCAGCACTCCAGCTCCGTCGATCCGAACAGCCGATCAACCGAGAAGCGCGCCTCAGCCCCAAAGCAATAGAGACGAGGCCGTCCAGCTCCAAAAACTGAAGGAGCTCCGTGACAAAGGTCTCATCACGGAGGACGAGTATGAGAAGAAACGCAAGGAGATTTTGGACCGTCTTTAAACCGAACTCCGTGACGCCTAACAACGCGTTGGAGCGGACCGTGAAATAGCGTGGCCCGCGTCAGGAAATAGCGTCCAACACTGCCGCGGCAATATTCACGCCCGCCTGCTCGAAAATTTCCACCATACACGTCGGCGAAGTGACATTCACTTCGGTGAGGTAATCGCCAATGATATCGAGACCGACAATCATCAGCCCGTCGCGCTTCAACGTTGGCCCGAGCGCCTCAGCGATGTCGCGCTCGCGTTTGGTAAGCGGCATCGCAACCCCTTTTCCACCCGCTGCCAGATTGCCGCGCGTCTCACCGGCCTTCGGGATGCGCGCCAGTGCATGCGACATGGGCTTGCCGTCAATTACCAGCACGCGCTTGTCACCCAGGACGATTTCCGGAATGTAGCGCTGCGCCATGATGGTCGACGCGCCATATTCGGTTTGCACTTCAATGATGGCGTTGCGATTGACGTCATGGGCCTGCACGCGAAAAATTGACGTGCCACCCATGCCATCGAGTTTTTTTAGAATCACGTCGCGGTGCTCGTCGACAAATGCATGCACGCGCGCCATGTCGGCGCTGACCAATGTGGGCGAAATCCATTCGGCAAAATTCAGAATGGAAAGTTTTTCGTTGTAATCGCGCAGCGCAGCGGGCCGGTTGATGACACGCGCGCCCTGCATTTCGGCGAGGCTGAGCAACAGCGTCGAATATAAGTATTCCTGATTGAACGGCGGGTCTTTGCGCATTAACACGGCGCCAAACGCTTTCAGCGGTCTGACTTCACTGTGCTTGATCTTGTACCAATTGGCATTGTCGTGGGTGATCGCGAGGCGTGCTGCACGCGCGGCGACCAGACTTTGTATTGAAAACATTTCACACGCCTCAAACGCCCACACCGTGTGGCCACGCTTGACGGCTTCGCGCATCATGAAAACGGATGAGTCCTTATATGCTTTGAGACCTGACAGCGGGTCAACAATAAACGCGATATCCATTATTCGGCGGCAATCGTGGCGGGCTTGATCAGTGTCGGCGCAGAGGATGGGGCAGCGGCGGCTTTCTTGCGCTCAGCGTCGAACCGCTCACCCAGTGTCACCAACTCTTTGGCTGCCGCCAGCATCGCGAGCCGCGCGACCACGCCATAGGTATAAAAGCGATTGGTCGGCGAATCGGGCAGCCCCGCACAGTCGGGCGTGTGGCAATCGGCCTCGAATGCGAGCGGGACAAAACTCATGCCGCGCGAATTCAGATTTTCATCGATGCCACGATCGGTGTTGACGCGGTAAAAGCCGCCCACCACAAACTGGTCAATCATGTACACCACCGGCTCAGCCACCGCATCGTTGACCCGCTCGAACGTGTACACGCCTTCCTGAATAATGACTTCGCTGACTTCGAGCCCTTCCTTCCCCACCGCCATTTTGTTGCGCTCTTTGCGATTGAGACCACGCACGTCGTCCGGTGAACGTGCGGTCAGTACGCTCATGCCATAGGTGCCGGCGTCGGCCTTGACGATGACAAACGGTTTTTCCTTGATGCCGTATTGGTTGTACTTGGATTGCACTTCCGTCAGCACCGCCTCGACATTCGCCGCCAGACACTCCTCTCCCTCCTTGGCCGAAAAATTCACGCGTCCGCATTGCGAGAACTCGGGATTGATCATCCACGGATCAATATTGATGAGCTTGGCAAATTCTTCGGCCACGCCATCATAGGCATGAAAGTGAATGGTCTTGCGGCGATTGGTCCAGCCGGAGAAAAGGGGCGGCACAATCTGCTGCTCGATGCCCTCCAAAATGGGCGGCACGCCAGCGGAAAGATCGTTATTCAACAACACCGCACATGGATCAAAACCAGCGACGCCAACGCGGTTGCCGTTTCTCACCACCGGCTCTAGCGTAAGTTTTTCTCCGTTAGGCAAATCAATCGCGGTGACTGAAGTGATCTCGGGGTTCAGCGAACCGACCCGTACATCCAAGCCAGCGCCTTCCAGAATCTTGCGAATCGCCGCGACGTTCGTCAAATAAAAAAGATTGCGCGTGTGGTTTTCCGGAATCAGCAAGAAGCGCTGTTTGTCCGGGCAAATTTTTTGCACAGCCGACATGGCCGCGTGTACGCACAGCGGCAAGAAATCGGCATTGAGATTATTGAACCCGCCCGGGAACAGGTTGGTATCGACCGGTGCCAACTTAAAACCGGAATTGCGCAAGTCAACCGACGAGTAAAACGGCAAGGTGTGCGAGGCCCACTGTGCGCGAAACCAGTGCTCGATGACCGGCCGCGAATCGAGAATTTTTTGCTCGAGCTCCAATAGCGGGCCCGTAAGCGATGTCGTCAGATGCGGAACCATGAACCAACCCCTTCTTGACCAACCCTGTTGAACGCTTCCCCACACCAGAAGTTGGGGTGCCCGTCAAAAATGCAACCGTGGCACAGGCCTCGCAGTTTACTCCCGCCATTTGACGCCAAGAAACCGGTATCGCGGCGGATGAAAACGCCGGTATTGCTTGCGGGTACGCAATGCATGGGAGAATCCGGCAAAACCAGCATCAACGAGACTCGATTCACTATGCATCTGCACATCCTCGGTATTTGCGGCACTTTCATGGGCGGCTTGGCCGCGCTGGCGAAAGACATGGGCCATAGCGTGACCGGTTGCGACGCCAACGTCTATCCGCCGATGTCGACACAACTCGAGTCGCTCAGCATTGGCCTGCACGAAGGATTCGACGCCGAGCAGTTGGATAAGTTTCCGGCCGATCTTTATGTGATCGGCAACGCCATGACGCGCGGCAAGCCAATCATCGAAGAAATTCTCAATCGCGGACTGCGTTATATCTCGGGACCGCAGTGGCTCGGCGAGAACGTGTTGCAAGGCAAGTGGGTGTTGTCGGTGGCGGGCACGCACGGCAAGACCACCACTGCGTCGATGCTGGCGTGGATTCTCGACTACGCCGGTGTCAGTCCTGGTTTTCTGATCGGCGGCATCGCCAAGAACTTCGGTATTTCTGCGCGCATGCCGATTGCCGAGTCGCCTTTTTTCGTGATTGAAGCGGATGAGTACGACACCGCGTTTTTCGACAAACGTTCAAAATTTGTTCACTATCGTTCGCGCACCGTCATCCTGAACAATCTCGAATACGATCACGCCGATATTTTTCCGAACATTGAGGCAATTGAAACGCAATTTCATCATCTGGTTCGCACCGTGCCCGCGAATGGGCTGGTCGTCGCCAACGGCAGTGAGGCGCATCTGACTAACGCGCTCGATAAAGGTTGCTGGACGCCGATTGAACATTTCGGCCCCGGCATGCAATGGGATTTTCGGCGCGGTGAAGACGAAAGCCAGTTTGAAGTGCGCTGCGATGAAAAAAATCGCGGCACCATCACCTGGGATCTCACTGGAACGCATAATAAAATGAATGCGCTGGCCGCCATTGCCGCCGCGCGTCACGCTGGAATACCAATCAAGATTGCTATTGAGGCACTCAACCAATTTGCCGGTGTGGCGCGGCGCATGGAAGTGCGCGGCGTGGTCAATGGCATCACCGTCTACGATGACTTTGCCCATCACCCCACCGCGATTGCCACCACACTTGCTGGATTGCGAAGCCGCGTTAAACACGAACGCATCATCGCCGTCCTGGAACCGCGTTCGAATACGATGAAACTGGGCGCGATGCGCAACGCGCTGCCCGCATCGCTCGCCAACGCCGATCAAGTCATCATTTATGCCAACCATCTGGGCTGGGACGCGGGCGAAACCCTCACCCCAATCAGCGGCAAGACCGGAATATTCGATAACCTCGACGCGCTGGTGGCCGCCGTGACGGCGGTTGCGAAACCCAACGACCACGTCGTGGTGATGAGTAACGGCGGGTTTGGCGGCGTGCACGACAGACTGTTGACCGCGCTAGCGGTGCACACCAGCGGCGAAAC
>JBCKPM010000077.1:0-8506 GCA_038901675.1 Usitatibacteraceae bacterium
CATCTTTGGCAACCATCATCGGGTCGTCCATCGGACTCGCCGCGCCTGCGCTCAATCCGTACCGCGCGCCCTTTCAGCGTGAAATGCGAGGCGAAACGCTTCAAATGTATCGTTCTCGATGGCCGCTCGAATCTCACGCATCAATTGCTGGTAGTAGAAAAGGTTGTGAATGGTGTTGAATCGAGCGCCCATGATTTCCTTGGTGCGCTGCAGATGGTGCAAATACGCTCGGGTCGCCGTCTGACAGGTATAGCAACCACAGCTCGCATCCAGCGGTCGCACATCGTCACGGTACTTGGCGTTGCGTATCTTGACGTCGCCATGGCGTGTGAAAAGCCAGCCATTGCGCGCGTTGCGGGTAGGCATCACGCAGTCGAACATGTCCATGCCACGTGCGACCGCATCGACCAAATCCTCGGGTGTGCCGATGCCCATCACGTAACGCGGTTTATCGGCGGGCAATTTTGGCGCCGTGTGTTCGAGGATGCGCAGCAGGTCTTGCTTCGGCTCGCCCACCGAGAGTCCACCGATCGCGTAGCCGTGAAAGTTCATTTCCACCAGCGCGTCGCGCGACTCGTCGCGCAAATCTTCGTGCATGCCGCCCTGCACAATGCCAAACAGCGCGTTGGGGTTTTCCAGTCGGTCAAACTCGCTGCGGCAGCGCTGTGCCCAACGCAACGATAGCCGCATCGACACTGCCGCTTCGTCGTGGGTGGCCGGATAGGCGGTACATTCGTCGAACACCATGACAATGTCGGAATTGAACGTGCGCTGGATGCGCATTGACTCCTCGGGTGAGAGAAAACATTTGTCACCATTCACCGGCGACTGGAAGGCCACACCTTCCTCGGTAATCTTGCGCAAATCCCCCAAGCTCCAGACCTGAAATCCACCGGAGTCAGTCAGAATCGGTTTGTCCCAGGCCATGAATCGGTGAAGTCCCTGGTGCTTGACAATCACGTCAAGCCCAGGTCGCAACCACAGGTGGAAGGTATTGCCGAGCACGATTTGCGCGCCGATCTCGTTGAGCTCCAGCGGGCTCATCGCCTTGACCGTGCCGTAGGTGCCGACCGGCATGAATACCGGCGTTTCCACTGCGCCGTGCGCCAGACGCAAACGCCCACGGCGGGCCAATCCATGGCTGCTTTGGCTGGTCGCCAGTACCGAGAAATCCACGCTGTGCTCCCTTTTTTGAAGTTTCGCGAGCATAGCGGTAAATTCAATGTCTGTTCTTGCTCGTATCAATAATTTTGGCGCTTGACGATAAACTGGGTTGCAAATTGTTAACTCGCGGTAACGCAGCTTGCCGTAAACTGGCAATCGGCGCGCAGTAACGTACGCCCCGCTCCACCTCACTCCCCACATCACGGAAATCACCGAACTCGTATGCTGCAAAAGACGCCGGCAAAGGATCTGAAAATCGGCATGTTTGTCGCCGATCTCGACCGTCCGTGGATGGACACGCCGTTTCTGCTGCAAGGTTTCATGCTCGAAACCGCCGAACAGGTCGCGCAGGTTCGCACCCACTGTCAATGGGTGATGGTCGATCCGTTGCGCTCGACTGGTCCTGAGTTCGAACAGCAACCGAAGAAGAAATCAGCCGTGCAAAAGCGCGACCTCGGGGACGACCCAATCGTGGTAGTGCATCGCGCGCAGACGCCCAAGCCATCGACCATCGACGAAATTCGCTCCGAGAGCAGAGCGCAGGGCACCGCTCGCGCCGGTGACCTCGCGACCTCGACCGGCAAATTTAGTGCCGCACAGTCAGCGTCGGCAGCTAAAACAGGCTCGCCGCGCAACACGCTGGGAGAATTCGCGCTTCCGATCAGTCAGCGCGACGTTGACGCGCCAAGCCGCACTCACACCGGATTGGCACCGGCCCGCGAATCGTTGCGCGGCGATAGCCCACAACGCGGCGGCGATGACAGCGGAGCGCGCGGCTTGTTCGGCCAGCTCAAACACGATCTGAAGAATCTATTTTCGTCGGCGCCCAAAGACGAACTCGACTTCGACCAATACCAAGCAGACAGTGCGCCACCTGCGGCGGCGGCACGACCCTCGTTCATTCCGGAAACGGTGCAACTGACCATCTACGAGGACAAGCAAGCCGTGGAATTGGAAGTCAACGCGGCGGCCGATGCGTTCACCAAGACCCAGGATCTGCTAAACCACGTGATCAAAGACCTGCGCGCGGGCAATCACATGCAGCTACACGCCGTCGAAGGCGTCATTGATGACATGGTCGAGAGCATGGTTCGCAATCCGGACGCAATGATGTGGGTGGCGCGCATGCGCGCCGAGAGTAGTGTCGCCTACGATCACGGTTTGAGTGCGGCCATCAATCTGATTGCATTTAGTCGTCACCTCGGCTTTCCGAAAGAGCAGCTGTCGCATCTGGGCGTGATGGGGCTGTTGCTCGATATTGGAAAGATCCGTATCCCGCGCGAGCTGTTGGAAAAAAGCACGACGCTGACAGCGGACGAGTTCAAGGAACTAAAGCGTCACGTGCTCTACAGCAGCGAAATCTTGAGCCAGACGGCCAACGTCAACGCCGATGTCGCTGAAGGCGTCGCGCAACACCACGAACGCATGGATGGCTCCGGTTACCCGTATGGGCTGTCAGGCAAAAACATCAGCATCTACGGCAAGATGGCTGCGATTACAGATACCTACGCGGCGATCACTCGAAAGCGGCCCTACGCGGAGCCAGTGTCGCCCCACTACGCGCTGCAAATGTTGTCGACCTGGAGTGGCACCCAGTTTCAAGCCGACATGGTCGAACACTTCATCCAATCCATCGGCGTGTTTCCGGTCGGCAGCCTCGTCGAATTGTCGACCGGCGAAGTCGCCGTCGTGGCCACGCTGAACAAGCAAAAACGATTGCGACCCAAGGTTTTGGTCGTCACCGACGCCGATAAAACACTGCGTAAGCACCCGACCATCAAGGACTTGATCTACGACGTGTCCGAAAACCCGATTATCATCCGTCGGGGCCTGCCAAGCAACGCGTTCGGCATCGACCCGAGTGAGTATTACCTGACCTGAAGCGACCGGTGCAGACCCGGTATCCGCACCGCAAGCCCTTGAGTCTGGACCGAAATGACAGAGCCAAATCCTACGCCCACAGCCGCTGCCAAACCCAACGAGCAGTTGTCGGTCACGCGCCGCGGGCTGATTAAGGCGATTGCCAACGCCATCGAATTTGCGCGCCTTTCCCAGCGCACGGTGGGTCTGTTGATGGTGCAATTGATGCGCGCCGACAAACTTGAGGCGGTGGTCGGCGTCCCCACGAGCGAGGTAATGAGACACGCCATGCAACGCATGCCAGCTGCATTGCGCGCCGTTGACCGCGCGGTCGCTGTCACCGAAGACAAGATCATCGTGCTCTTGCCCAACTTGAAAAGCACCGCGCAAGCATGGCTGGCCGCTGGCAAAGTTCAGCGCGCACTTGAAGCGGCGTTTGTCATCGATGGCGACCAGGTTCTGGTGCGCCCACTGGTCGGTATCGCGACTTTCCCTGAACACGCCGATTTGGCTGAGGAATTGATCGTCCACAGCGACATCGCAGTCGGTGTGGCTAATCTTCGTGATGTGGCACAGCACGTTTTTCAGCCAGAGGATCGACGCGATTCTGATATCTACCTCGGCCTCGATGCGCCGCTGCGCGAAGCGATTCGCGAAAATCAACTCGAGCTCTACTATCAGCCGCAGATCGACGTCAAGACCGGCAAGGCCGTCTCCGCCGAGGCACTGTTGCGCTGGCACGCGCCTGACTTCGGCACTGTGGCACCATCGACCATCATCCGCATTGCCGAGTCTAGTGGCATCGTCGGCAGTCTCACCACCTGGGTGGTGAATGCCGCCTTCCGTCAGCAAGCTGACTGGCTCAAACGCGGCGTAGCCGTCCGGCTCAGCGTTAATCTCTCCACCATCAATTTGACGGACGCCGAATTACCGGAGGCGGTGCAGCAAGCGCTTGGTATCTGGAATGTCGATCCATCCACCATCACATTTGAAATCACTGAAAGTGCGACCGTTGGCGACTCCGAAAAATCGGCTGCCGTTCTGAGGCGCCTCAAAACCCTTGGCGTGAAACTCGCGATCGATGATTTCGGTACGGGCTACTCGTCGCTGTCCTATCTCAAAAATTTTCCGCTCGATGAATTGAAGATCGACAAAATGTTCATCGAACACGTGAAGGACTCGGTCGCTGATCAGCGCATCGTCAAATCGGTCATCGCGTTGTCGCACGACTTCGGCCTCAAGGTGGTTGCAGAAGGTGTCGGGGACGAGGCCACGTTTCGTGAATTGAAGCGTCTCGGCTGCGATCTGGTGCAAGGCTATGCCTACAGTCCGGCGCTGGCCCCAGAGCCTTTTATGGCGTGGTTTATCAAACACCGCTAGTCCAGACCGCTAAACGGGAGCGTTTTCAAACTTCCTTATTTGGCGCGGCATTTCAAGCATTTTTGCTCCAAATAGCGCGCCAGATAAGGACTTTGTTTATTCGATAAGCACTTTACTTAATAGAACGACCGTTCTATTATTCACGGCATGCCATCGCCACTTTCCACCACAAGCAAGCCCAGCAAGGGTGAAGAAACGCGCGCCGCGATTCTCGATGCCGCTGTCCGCATGGCCGCCACCGATGGCTTTGCCGCGCTCACCATCGGCGTGCTGGCGGAAAAGACCGGCCTCTCCAAGAGCGGGCTGTTCGCCCACTTTGGCTCCAAGGAAGATTTGCAGATAGCCACGCTTGATGAGGCCACGCGCCGCTACAACGAAGTCGCCTTCGTGCCGGCGCTCAGAGCGCCGCGCGGCTTGAAGCGCCTCGAAGCGCTCGCCGAAAACTGGCTGCTGTGGACCGAACGCAGCCAACTCAAGGCGTGCCCGATGATGGCCGCGCTCGCCGAATTTGACGACCAGCCGGGTGCGGTACGCGACGCGCTGGTGCAGCACATGCAACGCATGAACGACGAAATCATTCGCGCCGTACAGATGACCATCGACGCGGGTGAATTTATGCCCCAGACCGACGCCGCACAGTTCGCTTTCGAGATGTTCGGCATCGTCGCCACCTGCTACCGCTCGCGCAGCTTGTTTCTCGATCCAAAGTCCAATGATCGCGCACGCGTTGCATTTCGCCGCTTAGTCGCTTCCTGTCGGGCGTCCGCGCCGCGCACCGGCGCCTGAGCACCCACCACTCCCGAAAGGAGCCACCATGCTTGATCACACCAACTGCATGCGGTCGCTGACAAATAGCACGTCCGTACTTTTTTCTGACATGTTCCACCACCTCCCGCGCTGGACGACGCTGCGCGCCGTCGTGCGCGCCAGCCTCCGCCGCACCGCCATGAGCGTCGTCTCGCGCGTCGCACCGCGCTGGGCGGTTCGACGTGCGCAGGAGATGTTTATCACGCCACCGCGCGTCGACCACACCGCTCACGAGCAGCGGTTGATCAACGCAGCGACCGCGCTTTCCATCGTCACGCCGTACGGGCGGGTCGCGGCGTGGCGGGTGGGCGCCATCAATGCCCCCGCCATTGTCTTGTGTCATGGTTGGGGTGGCCGTGGCGCGCAACTGCGCGGCTTCGTCGCGCCGTTGCTCGCACACGGCTATCAGGTGGTTTTCTTCGATCATCTCGGCCACGGCTTGAGTGACGGCCGTCAGGCGGCATTGGTCGATTTTTGGCGCGGACTGGAAGCCGTGTGGGACGCGCTGATTGATCGCGGTATTCGCGTGCACGGCTTGGTTGCGCATTCGCTCGGCGGAGCGGCCGTCGCCAGTGCGCTCAGACGCAGCCTGACGCGCCGCAACCTCAACGCACCGACACCGCGCGTGGTGTTGATCGCGCCACCGGCGTCACTGATTCGCTACTCGCGTTTATTTGCCCGCTACATCGGCATACCCGAACGTATTCGCCGCGCGATGCAGTGGCGATTCGAGCAACGCTACGGCGTGGCGTGGGATGAATTCGAGTTGCCGCAATCGGTCGCCAGCATTCGCGCGCCCGCCTTGTTCATTCTCGACCGCGACGATCGCGAGACACGTTTCGAAGGTGGCGTCGCACTGGCCAAAACGTGGCCCGACGCGCGCTTGCACGTGACGTCCGGCCTTGGGCATCGGCGCATTTTGCGTTCGTCTGAAGTGATCCAATGCACCATCGATTTTCTGGACGGACGAGTTGAATTTCCGACGCCGACAGACCTGGAGATGCAACCAGCAGCGCTTTATTAAACGGACGCCCGACCGCGCGGCTATGACAGAATGGCAATTCATCCGTTTCCGGGATTGCCAATATGTCGCCTACCATGCAACACGCCGCGCCCCTCATTTCGTCGCTGATTGAGTACGCGACCCTTAACCACAGCGATACCGAAATCGTTTCGCGCACGGTCGAAGGCGATTTGCATCGCTATACCTATCGCGATGCCTGCCGTCGATCCAAACGCCTCGCCAATGCGCTCAAGCACCTGAAAGTCCAGCGTGGTGAGCGTATCGCCACGGTGGCATGGAACGGCTACCGCCACTACGAACTCTATTTTGCGGTCTCGGGTATGGGTGCGATTACACACACCGTCAATCCGCGCCTGTTTCAGGAACAACTCACGTGGATCATCGAGCAGGCCCAAGACCGCGTACTGTTTTTTGATTTGACGTTCGCGCCGCTGATCGAAAAACTGGCACCGTCACTGAAATCGGTCGAAGTTTATGTCGCCATGTGCGATCGCGCGCACATGCCTGCGCTGAAGATTCCCAATCTGCTGTGCTACGAAGATCTGTTGGAAGCGGAGTCGGACGACTTCGTGTGGCCGAGCTTCCCCGACACGACACCATCGAGCCTTTGCTACACCTCCGGCACCACCGGCAACCCCAAGGGCGTACTGTTCACCCACCGCTCGACCATCTATCACTGCATGGCCGGGATGACGCGCGACGCACTCAACATCAATTCGACTTCGTGCGTGCTGCCAGTCGTACCGATGTTTCACGTCAATGCCTGGGGTGTGCCGTATATCGCGACGGCCGCCGGGGCGAAACTCGTTTTTCCGGGCGCCGCACTCGACGGTGCCAGCGTTTACGATCTGACCGAGCGCGAGCAAGTCACCCTGAGCCTCGGCGTGCCAACTATTTGGTTAGGCTTACTTAACCACGTTGAGACGCGCGGTCTGCGATTCTCCACGCTCAAGGAAACCGTCATCGGTGGCGCGGCCTGCCCGCCGGTGATTATCGAAAAATTTGCCAAACAATACGGCGTGAACGTCGTGCACGCCTGGGGTATGACTGAAATGTCGCCGATCGGCACGATTTGCCGCCTGAAGGCCAAGCACGCAGTACTGTCCGAGGCCGAACAATTCGCGGTGCGTGTCAAACAGGGCCGCGCGATTTTTGGCGTCGAAATGAAAATCGTCAACGACGATGGCGTGGAATTGCCGCGCGACGGCAAGGCTTTCGGCAATCTGATGGTGCGTGGGCCGTGGATTGTCGAGCGCTACTACGGCGAAGAAAAAAGCGCGCTGGTCGACGGCTGGTTTCACACCGGAGATGTTGCCACCATCGACGCCGATGGCTACATGCAGATCACTGATCGATCGAAAGACGTCATTAAGTCGGGGGGCGAATGGATTAGCTCAATTGAACTCGAAAACATCGCCGTTGGTCACCCCGCCGTGGCCGAGGCCGCTGTGATTGGTATCGCGCATCCGAAATGGGATGAGCGTCCCTTGTTGCTGGTAATACTCAAAAAAGACGCCACCCTCACCAAGGAACAGATTCTCGCCCACTATGACGGCAAATTGGCAAAGTGGATGGTGCCCGACGACGTGGTGTTTGTGACTGAATTACCGCACACCGCGACCGGCAAATTGCAAAAGCGAACGTTGCGGGATACGTGGGCGAACCATTACAGGAAGTGATTCCGGTTTGATTCTGACGCAGCGGGCACGGTAGACATGGCGATCAAAGCGGTCACACCAATACGCGTCGAGACGCGCATTCAAATTGTGCGCGGCTTCAAGGTCATCATCGATGCTGACCTAGCCGAGCTCTAGGGCGTAGAAACGCGGGTGCTAAACCAAGCCGTTCGGCGCAATCTGGAACGCTTTCCGGCTGACTTCATGTTTCAACTGAGCGCAGCGGAATTCGAGGATTGGAGATCACAGGTTGTGATGTCCAATCCGGGGGCGAAGATGGGTCTGAGGCGGCCACCGTATGCGTTCACCGAGCATGGCGCGCTGATGGCGGCAACCGTGCTCAACAGCCCGCGTGCGGTGGAAATGAGCCTGTACGTGGTGCGCGCGTTTGTGCAGTTGCGCGAGGTGCTGGCAACACACAAGGAACTCGCCACCAAGCTGGCAACCTTGGAGCGGCAAATGCAGGCGCTATCCCTCAAACACGATACGCTGTCACAGAATACGCGGCTGCAATTGAAGCAGGTGTTCGACGCGCTGCGTGAACTGATGACGCCACCTGATCCGCCAACACCGCCCAAGCGACCGATTGGGTTTG
>JBCKPM010000078.1:0-8375 GCA_038901675.1 Usitatibacteraceae bacterium
TGCACTTTTTCGCCGCTCACCACGCGGGTGAGCAGTTCCTTGGTCACCACGCCAGTCTTGTTGTAGGCGATTTTTCCGTCAGGCGCGTAGACGATGGTTGTCGGCATGCCTTTGATTTTCCCGAACACTTTTTCGGTCGTATTGTCGCCCAGCACCAACGCATAGCTGTGCCCAATTTTCTTGGCGGCTTTCTTGAGTTTGGCTTCGTCCGCTTCGCGCTTGCCGGTTTCCTCCCAATCAATCGCGACGCCGATGACGCGCGTCTTGCCGCCCTGCTCTTTGGCAAACTCGGCGATTTCTGGAATCTCCCTAACGCATGGCGCACACCAAGTCGCCCAAAAATTAACGACCACCCATTTGCCGCGCAAATCCTTGAGCCGCTGTACTCCACCATCGGTGTCCTTCAGATCGAAACTGAACGCCGACGACGACATGAGCGCCACTGACGCCAGCAGTGCCAGCACGATTCGGTTTGAAGCAAGTGGACGACGCATGATGTGTCCTTTTACGAGTAAATACAGCTGTCAAGTCGTCTGCTAAACTGCGACCGCTTCCATTATCGCAAGTTCGAGGATGCATTTCGCCCGGATCTGCCATCGCCCGATTGTCGCGTGCACACGTGATGCGAAGTCTAGTCGTAACGCACCAGGGTATGAGAGGGTTGAATGTCGCTTAGCTTGAACGTCCCGGGTTCCAATAATCCGCTGCCCAAAGGAATTGAAACCAACCCGAAAAAGGCGCGCGCCTGGGTTGAGTCCTTGCCGCTCACCAAGACCCTCGAATCCGGTCGCGCCATCGCCGAAGCGCTGACGGCAATCAACCGCGCGAAAATGCTGGTCGAACAGCGCGTCGCACTGGTCGAGATCTATCGCCCGGTTCTTCATGTGCTGCAGGACGAGCTCGATGCAATCTATGCCGTCGCCAGCGTACCGCTGCAACCCAAGCCGCTGGAGGCCTTCGAGTTAGCGCACCTGCTCTCGATCGAGTCGAGCTACGCCTACAAGATGCTGGTGCTTGAAAAGTCCGGCAAGTTGATCGGCTTCGGCAACAAGAAAGCCTTGCCGCTGCCGATGCACCGCGTGATGAGTGACGCGCTTGCGGTGATGGTGCAAAGCTATAAGACCTACTACCCGGTGCCGACCGGCCTATAGCAGGAAGTTAACAGCCTATACATGTACGCCGATGAACAGGGGTTTGCGACGGCGGTCGCCGACCAAGCCAGCAAGTCTTCGGTAGCAGATTTGTATTTTGAAATGCTGATGCTGTCGCTCGCCGACCCGTATCGCCTGATGCATCGCGAACTCGACCGCGTACTCGAACTGTTACGCCAAAACCGCGGCTTGGTCGACTTGAAACCTTCGACCGAAGGCGTCGATCCACAGCGCGCCTTCGTCGTCGCACTCGACGCTGATTGCGCGCCCAGAGCGCTGGTGCAAGGTAATCGACCGGCCGCAGGCAACATCATCAGGTTGGTCGATTCAACGCGCTTGGTGGAGCGCTTGCAAACCAAACTCAAGGCTGGCGCAAACGCCGTCAGCGCGGCGAAGAGTCGCGCCACGCACGACGTGAACGATTTGATCGGTCGCCTCGTCCGACTGTGGGGCGACCCGCCGAAGCGTCAATTCCGCCGCACCCCTTCAGAGTCCGGCGTGGCGCTGTGCGCCGGCATCAAGGCCATTTCGTATTTTACCGAACTTGCGGCCAACGAGAGCAATAACGCTGACCTCGACGCGATACGTGAGGGGCGCACCATACCGTTGCTCAAAATACCGCAAGACCCGATGTCGAAGTTGATCGGCGTTGAGGAGTGGAGCGTACTCAACCAAAGCGCGAGTGGCCTCAGGCTGCACCGCGACGAAGGCGGCAATGTCGGCATCACCGTGGGCGAGGCAATCGGCGTGCGATTCATGGGCGGTCGTGGATGGACGCTTGGTGTGGTGCGCTGGCTGACGCTACTCGAGGGCAACGCGCTCGAATTTGGCATGGAGTTGTTGTCGCCAACCGGCTATTCGGTCTCGCTCGAAGCGACGATCAGCGCTGCGGCCAGCCGCACCGCACCCGCCATCCTGCTCTCGTCGTCGCACCCGGAAGTGCCACCGGATACCGTGCTGACTGTGGTCGACACGTTCGCCGACTTGCGCGAATTCGCGCTAGACGATCACGGCGAAATATCGAACGTGCGCGCCACAACGCTGATTGAACGCACATCGCGCTTCGACCTGTTTCAGTTCCAGCCGTCTTAATCGACTACGCTGCGCGGCGCAAGGCGTAACGCAGCGGCGTGCCGGCCACCTCATCGGCCAACCCTCGTTCAATTAGCGCGTGCAGCGCGTCTTCTGCCATATCAATCGGCATCGGCGCCGCAGCCCACAATTGCGCGAACGATCGAGCTTCATTTGTCGCGAGCATCGCCGCTTTGATACGCGCCATTGACTGATCGAGACCGGTCGGCAGCGCCTGCGCATCCGGGTGCCGAAGGTAGGATAAGGTCGCGGCGATCTCGGCCCCAATGAGAACCACCAACCAACACAAGAACAGCCAGACTAGAAATATCGGCACACTCGCAAACGCGCCATACACTAGTTTGTAGGTCGGCACTTTTGAAACGTAAATCACAAACAGCCATTTCATCAACTCGAAGCAAACAGCGGCGATGACCGCGCCGATGATGGCGTGCCGCGCCGGAACGTAACGATTCGGGATCCAGCGGTAGGCTAGGTAGAGCAATATCGAGGTCGTCACCCACGGCAGGAGTCGCAGCAAGCCATCATCAAGCTAGGGTAGCGCCGACTCGAATGCGTGCGTGAGCCGTACCAAGTAGAGCGTGAGCGAGAGGCTTGCCGCGATCAGAATCGGCCTTGCGACCAGCAGCACCATCGCCCAACGCAGCCGTTGCCACCAAGTGCGCTTGCGGCGCGTGCGCCAAATAGCGTTGAACATGTTTTCGATGGTAAACAACAACGCAATCGCCGTCGCCAGCACAATGGCAAGACCGATCGCGGTCAGGCGCGAGGCGTTGGAAGCAAATTGATCGACGTAGGTGCCGACCATTCGGCTGGCCATCTCGGGCACGAAATTCTTCAGTGCGAAACCCTTCAATTGCAGGATCAGGTCGCGCGTAAACGGCAGCTTCGAGGTCAGTGTGACGGTCACGGTGAACAGCGGCACCATCGCCAACAGCGTAGTAAAGGTCAAGCTGCCGACTACTGTGAGACACCTGTCTTCAATAATCCTGCGTCCAAAAAAAAACTGCGTAGGTTACGAATTGGCGCGCCGAAGCCAAACTTGAACGGAGGTGGTGACGAATCATGGGTGTTTTGGCGATGACGGGTTCATATAATAGCCAACTATCCACTTCACATCGTCGCTCGACATCGCTATGGCAGACATTCTGGTCTTGTACTACTCGCACACCGGCTCGGTTCGTGCGCTGGCGAACCACATCGCGCGCGGCATCGACAGTGTGCCCGGGGTCAGTGCGCGGGTTCGTACTGTGCCAAAGGTGTCGACGGTGACTGAGGCCACCGCAGCTTCGATTCCACATGACGGCCCGCCTTATGTCACGCGTGCAGATTTGACGGAATGCATCGGACTTGCACTCGGTTCACCGACACGCTTTGGCAATATGGCTGCGCCCTTGAAATACTTTATCGATGGCACGGGCGGCGAATGGATGAGTGGTGTGCTCGCTGGCAAGCCGGCGTGCGTGTTTACCTCAACCTCGACCATGCACGGCGGCAATGAATCGACACTGCTGAGCATGATGTTGCCGCTACTGCATCACGGCATGCTGCTGGTGGGGCTGCCGTATACGGAGCAGGCGATCAGCTCGACCACGCAAGGCGGCACGCCCTACGGCGCCAGCCATGTCTCTGGTGCTGACGGCAGTTATGCGTTCACCGACGAGGAGACCGCACTCGCCTTCGCCGCTGGAAAACGCCTCGCACAAATCGCTGCGAAGCTTGCGACGTGAACTCCGACCGCGCGGCCATCGCGCACCGCGTGGGGTTCGCCTCGCTCGTTGGCCTCATTGTGCTCGCGGTGCTGTGGGAATGGTTACTGGCACCGATTCGTCCGGGCGGTTCGTGGCTGGTGCTCAAGGCGTTGCCACTGTTGATTCCGCTGCGCGGCATTTGCGCCGATTGCGCGCGACGCCGCTACACTTATCAATGGTCGACAATGTTTATTTTGGTGTACTTCGCCGAGGGCGTTGTGCGCGCATGGTCCGATGTGACAATGCTATCGCGCTCACTCGCCGGGCTCGAGTTGCTGCTGTGTTCGGTATTCTTTGTCGCCGCGATTGTGTACGTCCGCAGTCAACCGTCGCCGCTGACGCGGCGCTAGCGTAACTTGTTGCGGGTCAAGTACGCACGTGTAACACCGACCAGCACCGGCAACAAGCTTACGATCACGATACCGACAACCAGCAGCCCGAGGTTGGATTTAATCCACGGCAGATTGCCGAAAAAATAGCCAAGATAGCAAAGCGAGCCAACCCACAGCCCTGCGCCGAGCACCGTGTAGGTCACATATTTCGGCCGCTGCATGACGCCGATGCCGACGACGAACGGCACATAGGTGCGCAGAAACGGCACGAAGCGCGCGAGAATCACAGCGACCGGCCCCCACGTCTCGAAGAACAAATGCGTTTTGTCGAGGTAGTTTGGGCGCAACCATGCACTTGATCGTTGGGCACCGAGCTTGGCACCACACCAGCGACCGATCTCGTAGTTGACCAAATTGCCGAGCACCGCTGCGATGGTGAGTGCGACCACCAACAAATGCACGTCGATGCTGCCGAGCGCAGCGATGGAGCCGGCGACAAACAACATCGAATCGCCCGGCAGGAATGGGGCCACCACCAGCCCGGTTTCGGCAAAAATCACCGCGAACAGAATCGCGTAAATCCACACCCCGTGCTCGGCGACTAGCAGCGCGAGGTGGCGATCGAGGTGCAGAACAACATCGACTAACGACGCGAACCACTCCACGGGCGAATCGCTAAGGCTGTGCCGAAATCACTTCCGGCTCGTCTTCTTTTTTGACCGGCTTGACAAAGTCTTCGCGCGAAACGCCCAGATAGTTGGCAATCGGGCATGCCACCAGTACCGACGAATAAATACCAAAGCAAATTCCGATGGTCAGCGCGAGAGCGAAGTAATGCAGCGCCGGACCACCAAGAATCAGCATGGCGAGCACCACCATCTGAGTGGTGCCGTGAGTGATGATGGTGCGCGAGATGGTTCCCGTGATGGCTGCGTCAAATATTTCCGGCGTGGTCGCCTTGCGCATTTTGCGGAAATTTTCGCGCGCACGGTCAAATACCACCACCGACTCGTTAACGGAATAGCCGAGAATCGCCAGCACGGCAGCGAGCACCGGCAACGAGAATTCCCACTGGAAAAAAGCAAAAAATCCGAGAATGATCACGACGTCGTGAAGATTGGCGATGATAGTCGCTACCGCAAACCGCCATTCAAATCTAACCGCAAGATAGGCGAGGATGCCGATACACACTGCCAGCAATGCCAGCGCACCATCGTAGGCAAGCTCTTTGCCGACGGACGAACCGACGAATTCGATGCGCTTCAGTTCCGCAGACTTGTCTGTTGCCAGCAGCGCGGCCATCACTCGACCCTTGATCGACTCCATGGCAGCGTTTTGATTCTGATCGACCGCCGCCGGGCGCGGTAGGCGAATCAGAATGTCCTGTGCTGAACCAAACTTGATCACTTCAGCACCGACCACACCCGCTTTGTCGAGGGTGGTGCGAATCTGGTCAGGCTGCACGGCTTGCGCGTACTTGACTTCCATCACCGCGCCACCGGTGAATTCGATCGACAGATGCAGGCCGTTTTTCCAAAGAAAAAACACCGCGAGTAAAAATGTCAAGAGTGAAATCACGTTGAACAACAACGCGTGTTTCATGAACGGGATCGATTTCTTGAACTTAAAAAATTCCATGTGCTGCCTCTTTAAAGACGAATTGCCTGACAACGCGCCAGTTGGTTTTGCGCGAGCCGATCAGGATGCCTTGGCGATCTTCGCGGTTTTCGCCCATGACACATTGCCGATGGCCAACGACGCGACCTTCTTGCGCCCGCCATAGATGAAGTTGACGATACCGCGCGACACCATCACGGCGGAAAAAATCGAGGTCATGATGCCCAAACAATGCACCACCGCAAACCCGCGCACCGGCCCGGAACCCCAGATTAGCAGCGCGAGACCGGCGATGAGAGTCGTAACGTTGGAATCGATAATGGTATCGAGCGCGCGCTCGTAGCCGGTTTGAATCGCCATTTGCGGCGACATGCCGTTACGCAGTTCTTCACGAATGCGTTCGTTAATCAGCACGTTGGCGTCAATCGCCATGCCCAGTGTCAACGCAATCGCCGCGATACCAGGCAAGGTCAATGTCGCTTGAAGCATGGACAGCAGCGCAATCAAAAACAGCAGATTGGCGGCCAGCGAAATGACCGACACCACCCCGAACAGCGAGTAATACGCGACCATGAAAATGGTGATCAACGCAAAGCCAAACAGCAACGAATTCTTACCCTTCTCGATGTTCTCTGCCCCCAGACTTGGCCCGATGGTACGCTCTTCAATGATCTCCATGGGGGCGGCCAACGCACCGGCACGCATGAGCAATGCAAGATTCTTGGCTTCCAGCGAACTGGAAATGCCGGTGATACGAAACTGTGCACCCAATTCGCTCTGGATGGTCGGCCAGCTCAGCACTTCGGGCTTGCCCTTTTCGATCAGAATCACCGCCATGTTTTTGCCGACGTTTTCGCGCGTCGCGAGCGTCATGGCACGACCACCGGCACCATCGAGCCGAATGTTGACCAGTGGCCGGTTGCCTTGTTCGGAATCGAATCCGGGCTGCGCATCGGTGACTTTGTCGCCGGTGAGAATGACCAGCTTGCGCACCAGGACGATTTCGTCACTGGCCCCAATCATTTTCTCGGTGCCAAACGGTGCTGGCTCGTTTCTGAACTGCTCAAAATTGCGGCCAGCCATGTATTCTTCGGCGACCATGCGGAATTCGAGCGTCGCCGTGCGGCCGATCACATCCTTCGCCCGTGCCGGGTCGGTGACGCCCGCGAGTTGAATCAGAATTCGGTCGGCACCCTGCTGCTGCACAATCGGCTCCGACACGCCGAGCTCGTTGACACGTTTTCTGAGTGCCGTGATATTTTGTTGCAGCGCCGACTCCTGCAGTTTCACCATCGTTTCCGGCTTCATGGTCAGCGTGATGACGATCTGCTCCGCCTGCGTTGATTCGCGAATCGCGAGTTCCGCATACTGGGTGCCGAGTTCTTTGAGTGCTTTGTCAGCTTCGACGCGCTCTTTGAACCGCACCACAACGGTGTTGGCCTCGCGCGCAATGCCACTGTAGAAAATTTTCTTGTCGCGAAGTAGTGCACGCGACTCGCCGAGGTAGCGATCGACCGCCTTGTCAACGGCGGCCTTCATATCAACTTGCATCAGAAAATGCACGCCACCACGCAAATCGAGCCCCAGATACATGGGAAACGCATTGAGTCGGCTCAACCACGCCGGAGAGGACGACAGATTGAACAGCGCCGCAACATAGCCTTCGCCGAGCGTGGCCGTGATCACATCCTTGGCCTTGATCTGCGCGTCCGCATCCTTGAATTTGATGCGCAGCGACTCGCCGTGAATCTCAATACTATCGGTGGACACGCTGGCCGATTTCAGTGCATCCGTGACACGCGTTTGCAACGCCACATCAATCTTGTTGGTTCTGAGCCCCGAAACCTGCACCGCCGGAGATTCACCGAACAGATTCGGCACGGTGTAGATCAAGGCCATCACCAGCGCGAGCGCGATGACCACATATTTCCAGGCAGGATACTTATTCATGCAAACCTCAAACGATCAATAACGATTGCGTGCTGCGTGTGGCCGCAAACTTGCGGCCTGCTTTATTTCGTGACGTCGGCGAAGGTGCCCTTGGGCAGCAACATCGTCACGGTGTGCTTTTGCACGTGCAACACCTTGCCGTCGGCAACTTCCAAGCCGATGTAACCGTCGCCGACCTTGGTGATGCGGCCGATGATGCCAGCGGCAATCACTTCATCGCCCTTTTGCAAACCCTCGACCATCGACTTATGTTCCTTCGACTTTTTCATCTGCGGGCGAATCATGAGGAAGTACAGCAGGATGAACATCAAGAAAATCGGCAACAGGCCAACCAGTGTATCGCTGCCAGAGGTAGTCGGGTTTTGCGCGTGGGCGAGACTAATCATGAATTTCTCCGAAAATGTGGGTGCAATGAGGTGCTAGCGAGGGGCGTTTGGGCGACAGGTACGGCACCCGGTTCAAATTGAGCCACGGCACCGAAA
>JBCKPM010000079.1:0-8232 GCA_038901675.1 Usitatibacteraceae bacterium
TATCGCGCTTCACCGACGGAGTGATCAGGATCCCGACCGGAAACCGCAAGGGTATCAAGAAACACTGCCACGAGGGTCAGACAATTTTTCAACTGACCCTGTGAGCTACTCACCTTTGGTTTGGAACAGTTCAATCGGGTTCCCAGATGGGTCTTCCACGAGTACCTGTTGGCCGCCTGGACCTTGAACGGGCTCACTTCGGAACTTCGCGCCAGTTGGACGAAGCGCTTGCATTGAGGCTTGAACGTCTTCGACCTCGATGACAAAGCGATTCCAACCACCCGGTTTCGGAATGGAGCCATCCGTGACAGGCTTTGATGCTGAAGTGCCTGGGCCACTGAGCCACAACGTCAGGTCACCTCGAGCGAGTATGACGAACGGCGGCCCCCAACGTTCCGAGACACTGAACCCGAGCGCGGCGTAGAAGGGAAGGGAAGCGTCAACATCATTGACGAGGTAGCGGACGATCGCCATCGCGTTCTCCTTGTGGTGCATAAATGGATTTATACGGCGGGAACGCCGCATAACAACTTCGCGCGCCGCCTAACATCGCGTCACTTTGCGCGGAAACTAATTCACAATCAATGTGTTTGGCTCGCATTCGACGTTATGTAAACCATTAACAGAATCGTGTTTTACGTCAGATCCGACACCAGCCGATTCGAATCGCAGCACCACAATCCAGCCAGTCGCACCATCCAGCGCACTCGCGGCTAGTCGAGAGTCAAACCCTTTGCCCGTGCTGCCAGCGTAGACCTCCAGGCGAGAGCAACCGGCCAAACCCATTACCCCGCGTGCCGTTTGGGGCAATTGTGGCTGAAAGTGCGCTTCAGTGCTTGAGTTTCGTATCCTGCAAATGGTCGCATGGCCAACGCAGATCGCCATCAACCACTACGAACCGCGCCCTACAACATCACCGGTCTATCCGATTGCTCATTCACCGCGCCACCCTGCCGTGGAAAATGAAACGCGAGTTCAATGCCAATTTTGCGAATGGCGTTGACGCTGCCGTCGAGAAATTCCTTCTTGCGGAAACTGAGTTCCATCTCTTTGCAAATCGCGCGCCAGCGTTCATCGCCCACTAATTTTTGGATGCTGCGGTCCGCGACGATTTCAACCTTACGATCGGCGAGTAGCACGTAGGCGAGTACGCCGTTGTTTTCTTCGGTGTCCCAGATCCGCCTTCCGGAAAAAACGTCAATCGCGCGTGCGCGCGAGGTCAAGCCTGCCCACAGTTGCGCAGTGCTGAGTTCGGCCTCGACCACGAATCGCACCTGACCGCGATGCGTTTTTTCGCACTCGGCGATGGCGCGCTCAATGGCGTCGAACGTGGTGCGCGAAAAAGCACGCCGCGCGATGATCGGTGACATCCAGACATGCCGGAAAAAACGCTTTAGCCATTTCATCACCAGTCTCCCGAGGCGCCGCCGCCGTCAAAGCTGCCACCGCCGCCCGAAAAACTATCCGCGCTGCCGCCGGAGGAGCCGCCACTCGACCATCCACCACCGCCCCAGCCGCCGCCACCGCGCGAAAAGTTCATCATGCCCGAAACCAGCGCAACGATAAACACAATGGCACCCACCGCGATCGGCAACAACATGCCCCCCAAGATCCACCACGAGGCCGCACCGATCACGCCGCCTGTTGCCGTCGCACCGAGGAAGCGACCCAGGATAGTGCGCAGCAGGGGCGCCACAAACAGCACGGCAAAGATGGCGAGCAGAAAGAAATTTTCACCGCCAGAGGATTGCGAAGCCTGTTTCTTTTTCGGCGGCGGCGGCAATGCTTCGCCGTCAATCACCGAGGCGATCTTATCGACACCGTCATAAATGCCATCGCCAAATTGGGCTTCACGAAAGCGCGGTGCCACAATCTCAGCGATGATGCGTTTGGACACCGCGTCGGTGAGCACACCTTGCACGCCGGGACCGGTGAGAATCTGCATCTTGCGATCAGACTTGGCGATGACAAACAGCACGCCGTCGTCGACCCCCTTGCGACCGAGCTTCCACGCTTCACCGACGCGCAAGGCGTAGTCAAAAATCGCCTCCGGCGCGGTGCTATCGACCACCAGCACTGCAATCTGGCCACCTTTTTTTTGCTCGAATACGCGAATGCGCTCACTGATGCGCGCCTTGTCGGCGGCGCTGAGAACGGCGGCGACATCCGTGACGCGCGCTTCGAGTTTTGGTATCGGCTGAAAATCGCCCTCGGCCGCTATCGCCATCGTGGCGGCAACGCACAGCCACAACGCGGCCAGCCAGGTGAGGGCGGCGCGCGTTGGGATCACGGTGCGATGCGGCGCTTCGGCGTTGGCGAAAGCGCTCAGGACAGACATCCGCCGTTCAATCCGTGCCGGTTACTTGCTCGGCGCAGCAGGGGCTGGGGTCGGTGCGGGAGTGAAATTCACTTTCGGTGCGACGGCAATTGCCTTCTCGTTTTCCACCGTGAATTGCTCTTTGAGTTTGTAACCAAACAGTATCGCAGTCAGATTGGACGGGAATTGCCGCGTCAGCACGTTGTAGGATTCAATCGCTTCGGTGAAACGTTTGCGCGCCACCGTGATGCGATTCTCGGTGCCTTCGAGCTGCGATTGCAGATCACGAAAGTTGGCGTCCGATTTCAACTGGGGATAGTTTTCAGACACCACCAGCAGCCGCGACAAGGCCGAGCTCAATTCGCCTTGTGCCGCCTGAAAATTCTTCACCGCTTGCGGATTGGTCAGTGCATCGGCCGTGAGATTCACCGAACCCACCTTGGAACGGGCGTTGGTGACACCGAGCAAAACGTCCTTTTCCTGCGCCGCAAAACCTTGCACCGTGGCGACCAGATTCGGAATCAAATCCGAACGGCGCTGGAACTGGTTCACCACTTCAGCCCACGATTTCTTGACCGCTTCGTCCTTGGTCTGGAAATCGTTGTAACCGCAACCTGATAGCGTCAACGCCGCGGTCAAACCCAACAACGCGAGTAGCTTGGACATCGTATTCCCTTTCGGAAAGTGGACAAAAATTCGGCGACTGTACCGCCGCAACACTTAAATCGGGGGGATGTAATCAATTACAAGTGTTCAGCCAGCGTGGCTTTGGCGAACTGTAGGTCTTCCCAGGCCTTGGCTTTTTCCGTCAGTGTCCGCAACAGATACGACGGGTGATAAGTCGCAACTAGCGGAATGCCGCGATAGTGGTGCACTCGTCCACGCATCGCCGCCATCGCTGCGTCCGAGCCAGTCAATCGCAACATTGCGGTTTTGCCGAGCGCGACGATGATTTTGGGTTGAATCAAATCGATCTGCCGGTCAAGCAGTGGCGCACACGCCAGCGCTTCGTCGGCGGTCGGTGTGCGATTGCCCGGCGGGCGGCACTTCACGACGTTGGCGATGTAGACCTCGCGCCCGCGCTTGAGCCCAGCCGCCGTCAGCATGGCATCGAGTAATTTGCCTGCTTGGCCGACAAACGGTTCACCGGTTTCATCTTCGTCGGCACCCGGGCCCTCGCCGATGAATAGCCACGTCGCTTGTTGTGCGCCGACACCGAACACGACGTTCTTGCGCTGCGCACACAGGCCGCACGCCTGACACGCGCGGCTGAGGTCGGCGAGCGTCGGCCAATCAGCAGCCGAAATACTCGCCAAGCGCGCCGGATCCGCAGGAGGTGCGGATACTTTGATCGGTTTGGCGCGTATGCTGGTTGCTGCGCTATGCGCTGCGGTCGAACGCGTTGAGGTGGTCTCCGGCGGCCCGGTCACCGCGGGCGCGGCGATCGCCATCAGTGCGGGTGCCGGTGCCGCAGCACTCTGAACCAAGCCGCGCATCTCAAAGTGCGACCAGAGCTCCATTTCCATCAGGTAGTCTTTATCGAGGCGCATTGCTGGCAGGTGATTTGATGTTGAGCCCCAAAAACAGCGCGTCTTCACGCCCAGTCACGGCTGGGTAGTAATCGCGTCGTAGGCCGAGTTGGCGAAAGCCGAATTTTTCGTAGAGCCTGATGCCGGTAATGTTGGAAGGACGTACCTCGAGATAAATCACTTCGCATTTGGTCGGCGCGGCCTTGTCGATCAAGTGTTGCAAGATCGCCGCGCCAAATCCGCATTGCTGCCAATGTTTAGCGACCGCAAGATTCAACAAGTGCATTTCTTCGAGTGCCGGCATGGTGACTACGTAGCCAACCAGTTCAGCACCGTGCCAGGCACCAATGCAATCATAGCCAGCGTACAACGAATCGCGAAAATTGCCGTGCGTCCACGGAAACACATACACGTTCGCTTCGATCTCGGTAGCACGCGCGAGATGGCTTTCTTCAAGCGCCTGAAAACGCAGCGGCAAGGTAGCCGGTCGTGGTAACGCGCTCATGAGGCTGCCACGGCGGGCGGGCGTTGCATGGCGCGGCGTTCCTCAATGGTCAGAGCCACCTTGTTGCGCACATAAAGCGGTGACGCGTCGTGCGGTGCCACGCTCGCCGCTGAGCCCGATCGGTCCATCACACGGCGTATCACACGCAGCAACGCGGTCGCGGCGGGAAACATCGGTGCGTCGAGTGCAACGGTTTGCAAATTCTGATGCGCTCGTAGTGCCGCACCGAGTTGTGGATGATGAAACGCCGAGCCAACGCCCTGCCAAGCACCGTCCAGTGACATAACGGCGGTGACGGCGTCGGGTTTCACCAGACACGGCGGGACGATTTCGACAAAGCCAGTCGCGTCCGTCGCAGCGCGTCGATACGCGGCAAGGTAGACCTCGCCCATGCGCGCGTCGAGCGCCACCAAGATCTGCTCAGGGCCGGCGGTGTCACTGGCTTCGGCCAACGCTAGCGTGGATGGCAAGCCGACCACGCGCTTACCCAACCCATAGGCGAGACCTTGCGCGAGTCCACACGCGATTCGCACGCCGGTGAACGACCCTGGGCCGCGACCGAAACCAATCAGATCAAGATCCTTTACCGTCAGATCCAGCTCTGCTAGCAACGTGTGCAGCGCAGGCAACGCGAGCTCACTGCTTTGTTGCCCGGCGTCAGCGAATTCGCGCGACACCACACGATCGCCACGCGCGACGGCGACGGAGACGGTTTCGGAAGAGGTTTCAAAGACGACAATATTCACCGGCAAATTATAGCGGGCGGGGTCAGACGGGGCCGTGCGCGGCGTCGTGACCTCAGGCGAGGCGACTTGTCGCGCCGATGGGATCGGAAATCTAGAAGCGCCAATCGGCGCGGTGTTTCAGCCGTTTTGCCTTGAAACAGCGCTTATTTGCTGGTGTTTCGTTCTCTGAAATTACCGTTGATGCCATCATCAAGCGCGGGGATTGATCCATGATCACCCTCTCCCCAACCCCTCCCATCAAGGGAGAGGGGCTAAGGCAAGCCCGTGCGTGAACCTTCTTCTCCCCTCGCGGGAGAGGGATCGAGGGAGAGGGGGCACGGATTCAAGCGCGCAAAAATTCCACCGGCTCAAAGCGCCCGTTCAACACGCGCGCAGCATCCTGTTCCCACCACTGCGAAATGACAGTGCTGTAAGTCGAACGAAAGTCGACCGCAAACGCCAGGTTGCCGTTGCCGTCCAGACTGCCCAAGCGTGGCGCTTCGCCGTACATGCCGCCGCGCACCCGGCCGCCGGTGGCGAATTGCACGTTGGCCGTACCGTGATCGGTGCCGTTGCTTTGATTTTCTTTTGGTCGGCGTCCGAATTCGCAGTAGGTCATCACCAGCGTTGAATCCCAACGATTCAACTCCACCAACGCGGACGTCAACGCATCGATGCCTTCGGCCAACTCGCGCAGCAGGTTAGCGTGCGTACCGAGTTGATTGGCGTGGGTATCAAATCCGCCGAGCGTCAACCGGATCGCTGCGATACCGGCTTTGCTCGCGACCAATTGTGCCGCCGTGCGGACTTGCCCGGCAAAGGTGCCGCGCGGAAACTCGTTCTTGAACTGGTAGTTGGTGTTGAGCTTGGATGCCGCGTGAACCACTACGGTTTCCACACTCAATATGTGTCTGAGTGCGCTGTTGCGTTCGTCCTTGCCCGCTTGCGCGAGTTTTGCCGAGCGCAAAAACTGCGCTGTATCGGCCAGCGCCAATGTGCGTGTGCCCTGCCCTGACAGCGGCCCCATGTCGTTGGAGCCCACCACCACACCCTCAGCGGCGAATGCGGCGGGTGCCGGTGTCTGCGCGAAGGTTCGAGCCAGCCATCCAGCGTCAAGATACTCGTCGCTCTTGGAGGCGGTATCCCAAATTTTGATGGAGCGAAAATGCGACAAATTCGGGCTCGGATACCCCAATCCTTGAATGATGGCCAGCTGTTTGTTGTCCCACAGCGCCATCAGTGGCTTGAGCGACGGATGCAATGCTGCCTGCTCGGTCAGGGTCAACAAACTCGCACGTTCGAGCGCCAATCGTGGACGCAGGCTCGCATAACGCGGGTCTGCGTACGGCACCACGGTGTTCAATCCGTCATTCGCACCCTTGAGCTCGATGAGAATCAGCAGTTTTTGGTAAGGCGTTGCGGCGAGCGCATGACGCGGTGCCTGCGCCCAACTCACGCCATCACGGCGCCCAAATAGCGGCAGTGTGACAGCAACGGTCGCGGTGCCAACACCTGTTAGAAAACGTCTGCGGTTCATGGCGTGTGTCCTTTACTTTAGGTGGTAGCCGGGATCAGCGACCAACGCACGCGCCAAATCAGACGGCTTGCCACTGGTCGGCAAGTTACGCGGCGCCACGGCCAGCACCAGCTTGGCCATACTCGCCGCGCCCGCGGTGCCACGTCCTTGTTGCAGGGCCGACGACCAGCGCTCCAGATTCCAGTTCAATGCGGCCATGGCGCGCTCGGCGTTGCGTTGCTGACGCTGCGCACGACCCGGCGGCGGCGGTGTCCCGCTGCGATCAGCCATTTCATCGAGCACGTTCATGGTCGTTTCCATCGGATCGTCGTTCTTGAACAAGCGATCGATAAATTGCTTGCGGCCGAGCAGCGTTGCGGCGTTAATCCACGCCTCACCACCCGGCCAGCCTTTGACGTTCGGTGGCGTGAAAACGTTTTGGCCAAGCAGCGCCGATGCCAGCACAAACGGTCGCAGGTTGGGCGCTTGAATCTCGAACTGCTTGAGTGTGCCGACCACAAACTCAACCGGCGACTTGACCAAGCTGCCGGGTTGTCGGCGGCGTAGAACGCGTCTGACACTAACATCGCTTGCATCAACTTGGCGATACTATAGCCGGACTCACGGAACAACGCCGCCAGCCGCACAACGTCAGCCTCGTCCGGCGCAGGTGACACAAACTCGCGCCACAATTTGCGCGTGATGAACACTGCCGTCTCAGGCTGCTTGAGCAACAAATCGAGGGCTTGGTCGCCGTCGAAATTGGCGCGCTTGCCAAAAATAGTCTTCACGCCCGCGTCGTGCATGCCGCGACGAAACATGAATTCGCCGGTTTCACGATCGAGCGACCAGCCGGTGAAAGCGCGCGCCATTTCTTTGATGTCTTGCTCACTGTAGTTGCCTTCACCCAGCGTAAACAGCTCCATTACTTCTCGCGCAAAATTTTCGTTCGGCTGTTCGCGGCGACTGTTGGCATTGTCCAGATAAATCAGCATCGCCGGGTCGCGCGCGATCTGGCGCGCATCGACCCAAAATTGCCCAGCGCGTTTTTTCGCAACAACGCGTTTTGCTGATACATGAGTGTCGTGTAACGCACTTTTTGCTGGCTAGTCGCAAAGTGGTTGTGCCAAAACAGGGTCATCTTTTCCGTCAGCGGCGACGGCGTAGTGAGCATTTCGCGAAACCACCATTCGCGCAAATCGAAGGCGCGCTCAATGTTCAGTCGTTGTTCGGCTTCGCGCTCCTCGCGCGTCATGTCACGCAACTTGCTGGCCGGCACGATAGGCGTTGACACCCACGCCGGAGGCGGTGTGACGGACACATCGCGCGACGTACGCAGCAACCGATCAGCCGCTTCTTGCCTGGTCAACCCGGTGAAGCTCTCGGCGTCGGCCGCGCTCGCGGCAAAGCCGCTACGGTTGAGCAAGTGTCGCGCATCGTCCAGACTGAGGAGGTCGGTCGGTTTCGACTGCACACCGGCAGTGGCCAGCACCATCAGCACGCCAACGACGGAGCGAGAAACGTTGGTGACAAAGCTGTTACTCGTGCGCATTATTTTTCCTCAACCATGTTGCGTGCAGAGCTGGCTACTTCGATTCGAAGCGATCGTTCTCGGCGAGCAATGCCGCAAGTGAATTGCG
>JBCKPM010000080.1:0-8219 GCA_038901675.1 Usitatibacteraceae bacterium
CTCCAGTGCCACCGGATCGAGCCGATCATCGATTTCCACGACCACTAAATATCCGCGGTCGCGCCCATCGCGCGTAAACGCCTTCGCCAACGAAAGCTGATCGCTGCTCTGCTGCCGCCCATCCGACGGGTTCCACACTTCCATCGCCACTAGGCAACCCGCCGACGGTGTGCCGGGATAAAACGTTGCGCCGCGGTAGTAGTTGGAATTGATGGTGGTGCCGTGCAGCAGCATTTCGTCGCGCCCCGCCTGCCCTGCGAGCAGCGCTTCCTTGAAAGGCGTGTATTGACGCCATGTTTCAGGCAAAAAGCTCTGGTAGACCGCGTCAGTCCACGAGTTTTGCACTTGCGCTTCATCCACGTGCTCAAATTCGGCAACCGTCGCCTCGACAGGCACCTTGGAGTGCAGGTACGGCGTCGGGCCAATCCATTTGTTGGTCGCCGTCCCCGCGCCATTGATGGCAAACAGCCCCTGCGGCGTGTTGCCGTTGGTGATGGTGCCGGGAAGATTGGTGATGGCGTTGGCCAAGTGCGGAATATTGAATAGTGACCCATCGGCGTTGCGCACAAATTTGCCGTTCGCGCCGCGCACCACGGCCAGGCCAAAGCGTTGGCGATCGTATCGCTGGAAACTGAATACCACCGGCCAACCGGCGCGAATCGGATGCGCGAGCAAATCCACCAGTGCCGGACGCTGACCAAGCACGGCGCGCAGGTCGGTGGTCAGTACGTATTCGAGGCGCTGCAAACGTGGCTCGGTGGCCCATTCTGGAAATACGTTTTTCATGGTGCTGCGAATCCACTCGCGCTGCCCTGCCGTGTCGTTGGCCTTGAGCAGCGCGTAGGCGGCAATCGCAAACTCGCGCGGCGTCGCCAGTTGCACAATCAACGTCGCGAGTTGTGGCGCGACTTGTGCGGCATAGAGCGTGTAAGCACCTGACAACACGCCGCGCTGATAATCAGGCGGCTGCGCGGCGAGCGTCGGCAACGCATTCGTGACCAACCGGATGCCAGCGTCGCGTTCGACATTCATGAAGCCGATATTCCACAGCGCTTGCGGCACGATGCGATCCGGGTCGTGTCCTGCAGGCAGCGCCAACGCAGCGCGAATGATCCCGATTGCGTCATCGCGTGCTGCGCGCTCGCCCTCCGTTGAGGCAATCGGCGCCGCAAAATCGTCGGTTTGGTAGGCGGCGATTTCGGCTGGCGTATGGCGCTTCGCGGTGGGCATGACGCTGCAACCGACGAGCAGCACCATGGCAACAGCCAAGCCACCGCGCAACCAATGCAACGGGTTGCGGTCGGTCATAGGCCGCTCACGCTCGTGTTCGCAGCCGCGCGCTGGGTGGCGACCGGGGAGCGCACCACGACGGCGCACGGCACAGGGCACCATCTACCGCGCGGCTACTCAGCGTCACACAAGCAATGCATCACGACCGCAAACGGCAGACCCGCTTTGCCGCGCTCAGCGATTTCCACGAGCCATCCAAGGTCGCGTTGTGCTTCGAGCGCTACACTTCTTGGCACCACACTCGCCGCAATACCGGCGTCGAACTGGCGCGCTGCTATTCCGCTCACCAGTGTGATGACGCCGGTCGCAAATCGATCGACGAACATCTGAAACTTGCTGCGATCGGCTTCGATGTACGCCAAACGCGCGCCGTCGTCGAGTTTGGCGCGGGTAGCTGCCGCTTTCACCGCGTCTGCAAAACTACCAGTACGATCAATCAGGCCACGCTCCTTGGCTTGTGCCCCCGTCCACACGCGGCCCTGCGCGATGTCGTCAATCTTGGCCGGCGTGGTCTTGCGCGCCGCCGCGGCTTTGGTGGTGAAATCAGTGTAAATGCGATCCACCACCAGCCGACCTAACTCTGCTATGCGCGGATCGAGCGGACGGCGCGGATCATACATGGCCGCACCGAGCCAAGTGGTGTGATAGCCGCCGGTGTGAATGGACAGTTTTTGCATGGCTTTTTCGCCGGTCGGCAACATGGTCCATACGCCAATCGAGCCGGTAATGGTGGCCACGTCGGCAATCACTTCGTCAGCGGCCATCGATATGTAGTAGCCGCCAGAGCCGGCAACGTTGCCCATCGACACCACCACCGGTTTGCCAGCTTTTCGCGTCAATTCGAGTTCGCGCCGAATCAGCTCCGACCCAATCGGGCTGCCACCCGGCGAATTCACACGCAGCACCACTGCCTTGATCTTGTCGTCCTCACGCGCCCGGCGAATCAGCTCAGCGGTCGAACGCCCACCAATTTTTCCGGGCGGCTCGATGCCGTCACTGATCACACCTTCGGCCACCACAATACCGATCGCATCACCACTCATCTTCGGCTTCTGCGTGCCGAGGTAGGCCGACATCGAGACTTGCCTGAACGTTTTTTTCTCCTCGTCGAGGGCACCACGCTCGATCAGCATGGCGCGCAATTCATCGTGTGTTTTGAGGCTCGTCACCGCCTTTCTATCAACGGCCAATTTTGCTACGTTGCCGCCAGCAGCCTTCAAGTCGGCGACGGCTTCATCGATGCCCTTGTTGATGCTTCCAGGTGCAAATTTGCGCGCCTTCTCAACGTCAGCCGTGTAGGTCGCCCACAAGCCGTCGTACAAATACTTGTCCGACGCCATCGTTTCTTTCGAAGGGGCGGTGGTGAAAAATGGCTCGCCGAAATTCTTGTACTTGCCGGAACGAATCACGTTGGCCGATACACCGATGCGATCGAGTGCTTCTTTGTAATAGTTGCGATAACGGCCGTAGCCTTGCGTCATCACCATGCCCATCGGATGCAGGTAAATTTCATCCGCATGCGCCGCCAGATAGTAGGCAGCCTGATTGTAGTTGGCAGCCCATGCCACCACCTGCTTGCCGCTGGCCTTGAAGCGCGTCAGTGCAGCGCCGACCTCACGCAAAGTCGCCAGCCCGGCACCAGGAAACGCATCGAGTTGCAGCAAGACGCGGTCAATTTTGGGATCCTTCGCCGCCGCTTCCAACGCGCTTACGATGTCGCGCAACTGGGTTTGACCCTCGCCGTCGCCGTCGCCAACGACGCGCTCCAGCAAATTCTCGTGTGCGCTGCCAGACTTCTGCTCGACAATCTGACCATCAAGATTGAGTACCAGCGCCGATTTTTCTCGCACCTTAAGGCCGCTCGGCATGACTAGCGCGACGATAATCGCGATCACAATCAACAAAAACAGAAAGTTGAACACGAACCGGCGCGTGCCATCGACCGCGCCCCACAGTTTGGCGATGAAGGATTTGGGCGGCGGGTAGGGAGAGGGAGAGCTAGACATGAAACCTCCGGTTGGAACGTTGGGGACAGGGTCAATTTTGCACCTGAATCATCGAACTGCGCCGCACCATGCGACGGGCTGCGGATAACGCCAACCCAACGGGACAAATCGTCGTCACTTATTCAGGTTGAGCGCGACGCGCTGTCGAAAATAGCCATTCTGCAAATACGGATACAGCGATTTTCCTGGGCACACGGTCTCGGCCGAAAAATCCTTGTGGCCAGCGATCTTGTTCGGAGAAATGTTGAAGCGCCGTGCCAGCGTGGTCATGGTCGCCACCACCGCATCGAGCTGCGCGGCATTCGGCTCAACTTCTTCAAAATTGCCGAGCACGACGATCAATGCGTGGCCGGTTGGGTCGTATTCGGTATTGGTGTCTCCCGCGTAGTCGATGTCGCGACCCTCATAAACGCGTCCGTCGAGGTCAATCAGATAGTGATACGGAATATCGGCCCACTGGCGTGTGCCGCGTGACCAAGATTGCAGATTGCGCAAATACTGTCGCGGGTCTTTGTCGCGCAGAAACGCGACGCCGCCGTGGTGCAGCGTGATGGCGGCAGGGACGTGGCGTTTTGCGCTGGTCGCGGACATGTCGACTTTCACGCCGCCCCATTCGGCGACACTGATGATGCGCAGCGGGGTGCCCTCATCGACAGGTGTCGTGTTTGGCACACTGGCGCAGCCACCGAAGAACGCCACCATTCCGACCCACAGCGCGCACGCAAGATGACGTTGAACATTCATGGCTGCTGAGACGCATCGAGCGGGTTGCTGCGCGAGCCGGCCAGTGTCAAACAACTGTTGAATTGGCGCGCCGCCCCTGTCACCGGATCGCGAAAACCAATCGCGGCGGCAAGCAACTGCAATGGCCGCGTCAAATCTTCGGCGTTGGCCGCAACGTGCAGCGGATATATCTGATCATTGAGTATGGGTATGCCGAGCGCGGCCATGTGGACGCGCAGCTGGTGCTTTTTCCCCGTCAGGGGGGACAATTGATAGCGCGCGAAACCGTCGCCTCGTTCAATCAGCTCAATCGCCGTCTCGCTGTTGGGTTCTCGCCCATCGCCCGACTCGCGCATGCGCATGAAATGTTCGCTCTGCTCAAGATGACTGCGATGGGTCAACGGAAATACCAGATCGTCGCGCCAGCCCGCCCACGCCTGGTAGGTTTTTTGCACGGAACGCTGCTCAAACAACGACTGGTACGCGCCGCGCGTGCCGGGCTGCTTGGTGAACAGCACCAGCCCTGCCGTCTCGCGGTCGAGGCGATGCATGGGCGCGAGTGTGTCGATATGCAAGCGTCGCTTGAGTCGCACCAATAATGTTTCCTGCAGGAACCGGCCGCCCGGTGTCACGGGCAAAAAGTGCGGTTTGTCCGCCACCACGATGAGCTCGTCCTCAAACAGAATTGCCTCGTCGCAGGCAATTCGTTGCTCGCCAGGAATTTCACGGTAGTAGTAGAGCTTCTGGCGAGCGCGGTACGGCTCACCAGGACGCACCGCGTGGCCGCCTTCACCGCACACGTCGCCACGCTGCATGCGCTCAACAATGGCGTCGCGCGACACACTCGGAAATTTTTCGTCGAGAAAATCCAGCATGGTCGGCCACTGGCCATCAACTGCGTCCGGCAGCACGATGACGCTCGAGCCTACCCCATTTCGTACCGGTAGTGGCCAAGTCATGTGGGTACCTCTAAAAATTCAATCAAGCCGATGATGGCAAGGCGCAAAGTCGCGAAAAAGCGCAGTGTACACGTAGTACATGAGCATTTTGAGCGGCTTTGCAACGCCGCCAGCGCGGCTTCAGTGAATTTTTAGAGGTGCCCATGTGAATGAACTACGCCGCCTCGTCGAGCCGTCTGGCGCGCGCCAGTCGCCACTCGCCATCCGGCTCGTTGCTGTATACATCGTCGAGCGTCGTCGCGGTTTCTTCGAGTTTGGTATTGAGCGCAATGCGGTTATCGAACACAAAGCATTCGCCCTGCCAGTCGCGCTCGGCGTCGGGCATTTGCTTGAAGTAATTGAGGATGCCGCCTTCGAGCTGGTACACCGGCACGTCCATGTCCTTCATCCACGCGCTGGTTTTTTCACAACGAATGCCACCCGTGCAATATATCGCTACGCGCTTGCCGTCGCGCTTCCACTCATCCACATGCGCTTTCACGTAATTCGGAAAATCCCGGAAGTTGACGACGCCCGGATCGATCGCATTCTTGAAATGCCCCAACCGAAATTCAAAGCTGTTGCGGTTGTCGAGCAGCACCACGTCGTCCTCGGTGATGAGCGTTCGCCACTCGGCGGGCGAGACATTGATGCCGGTGCGCGCGCCAACAACGCCTTCAATCCCCAGCGGCACGATTTCGGCTTTGACGTGCACTTTCATTTTGCGAAACGGAATGGTTTTGCACGGGCTGCGCTTGAACACGATATCGGTAAAGCTTCCACTGAAGCGAGAATCGATTTTCACCGCGCTCTCAAATGCGTCGATCTGTCTGAGCGAGCCGGCCACCATGCCGTTGACGCCCTCTTCCGCCAGCAAAATACTGCCGGTCAGCGGACTAGTGATGTCACGAAATGCCAGCGCGGCCGCCCCCGGATCGGACAGGCGAACGAATTTGTAAAAGGCGGTGTGAATCAGAGGAGAAATGGGAGAAGCAGCCACGATTGCCTGAGCGTCGGAAAATGATGGCGTATTTTCCCACGAAGCAGGCTGGCCGCGCCATGCATGTAGGTTGGGCAAGTTTCATCTGCCCAACAATCGGTCGCCATTATTCGATGTCGCTGTTGGGCTTCGCTTCGCTCAACCCAACCTACCTGAAGCCACACATTTCGGGTGCGCCGCGTCAGCCGTTTGACGGGCTCAGCGCGACCCGATGCGTGCGCCGCTATTTCAATGGCTTCACAAAGCGCAGCGTCATGCGATCCGATTCGCCAATCGCTAGATACTTGGCGCGATCTTTTCCGCCTTCGGTCAACACCGGTGGCAGCGTCCACACGCCTTTCGCGTAATCCTTGGTGTCCTTCGGATTGGCGTTGACTTCGCTTTTCGCATCGAGCTTGAAGCCGACGGCGGTGGCGCGTTCAATCACGTAGGCTTCGGTCATGTAACCCGACTTCATCGATTCTTCCAGCGTGGTGCCCGGCTTTGCGCGATGTTCGACCACACCCAATATGCCACCGGGTTTCAATGCGTCAAAAAAACTCTGAAAAAATTTGCCGGTCAGATCGTCTTTAACCCAGTTGTGCACATTACGAAATGTCAGCACCACATCCGCGCCGCCAGCCGGCTTGATATCGAGCTTGTCGGGGACGCCAAACGGCAGGATGGTGACCTTGTCGTAGACCGCAGGCGTATCTGCCAACTTCTTTTTAAAGTTGTCCAAGCCACGGGTTGAGGTCGCTGGGAACGCCGCGAAGTAAGCGCCTTTGTCGCGCACCAGCGGGGCCAGCACTTCGGTGTACCAACCGGCACCGGGCCAGATTTCGACGACTTTTGAATCGGCTTTCACGCCAAAAAAGGCCAGCGTGGGCTTCGGATTACGGTACTGATCGCGTGCGCGGTTGGCGTCGGAGCGATGTGTGCCGGCTAATACCGGGTCAATCGGCGACGCCATTTCGGCCGTCTTGGCGGCAGGCGCCTGTGCGAAAACGCCAACGCTCATCATGGTGGCGGTGGATAGCGCAACGATGGAAAGTGCGATGGCGGCGGCGCGCGGGAGAATGGCGGTGTTGATGGTGTGATGTGACATAGAAACCTCTGGGAAATTATTGATCCGGCAATTGAAGATGGCGATTCACCGACTATCACCCTCTCCCCAACCCCTCCCCCGTCAAGGTGGAGGGGCTAAATTCCTTCTCCCCACGTGGGAGAGGGATCAAGGGAGACGGAGCAATCAGTCGTGCGTCATTTCACCACACCCCGGTGTTGGGCATGGACGACCACGGCTCAGCCGGGTTTAGGGCAGTTCCGGATTGCAACAGCTCAATCGAAATGTTGTCGGGTGAGCGCACAAACGCCATACGACCATCGCGCGGGGGACGATTGATGACAACCCCCGCATCCATCAAACGCTTGCAGGTCGCGTAAATATCCTCGACCGCATAAGCGACGTGCCCGAAGTTGCGCGCCGCGCCAAGTTGTTCGGGCCTGCCGTCGTCGCCCGGCCAGTTGTAGGTCAACTCAATCGCCGCCGATTCATCGCCAGGCGCACTGACAAACGCCAGCGTGTAGCGGCCCTTTTCGTTTTCACTGCGGCCGGTCAGCACTAGCCCGAGCTTGTTGCAGTAAAAATCCAGCGAGGCGTCGAGGTCAGTCACGCGAACCATGGTGTGCAGGTACTTCATGTTCGACTCCGGTTAGACGATTTGTTCGAGGTGTGAAATCAGCTTATCAATTTCTGGCAGGCTGTTGTAATGCGCGATGGATACGCGAACCACACCGCCGCGCGACTGCAACGACAACGCTTCAATCAAGCGCCGGAAATTCAGCGCGAATGTTGGCAAGGTCGGCGGTCAGATCGAAAGCAGGCATGGTAGAGCTCGGAGTCGCGCACAGGATGGCAGCCGCTATTTTGACCTGAATGGGGCTTCCCGACGACTGCCCTAGCACTGGCCGAATGAGATTTCTCACGTTGTTCGGAATGACAGGCTGAGGGAGCGACTCAAACGTGCCCTGTCATTCCGAGCCGCTGTTGGCGAGGAATCTCATCTGCACAGTCAATGGTGCTGGACCTTGAGAGCGATGGTGAAGGCGGCCGTGGCTTCACCCGAATGCGATTCCTCACGTTGTTCGGAACGACAGGTTGAGGGAGCGACTCAAACTAGCCCTGTCATTCCGAGCCGCTGTTGGCGAGGAATCTCATCCGGTTGCCTGACGCCGTTGCTCGCGGGATACGTGACACGCAGATACTCGCCTGACGATCAT
>JBCKPM010000081.1:0-7959 GCA_038901675.1 Usitatibacteraceae bacterium
CGTTGTTGCGCCGTCCCACAAGCCCTGCATCCACGTTCGCTGTTGCATCGCCAGCGCCATATTCAGGATCGGTTTTCGGCTTTCAGTCGTGATGTATGCAGCCTTCGCAAACAGTTTGTAACGCAGCGTTTGCAGCGTGTGCTGCACGGTATTCGATGAATGCTTGACCGCACTGGTCTTGAGCAATGTCTGGCGCAATAGACTCATCAGGTTATAGGCCAGCATCACCGTATTGAGCGCCGCCTCGGTCGCCCAGAAGTTCTTCATGTTGAAACTATCGACCGCAAAGTCGTACTTCAGCTCTTTGATCCGGTTCTCGCAATCCGCGCGTCCCCGGTACATGCGCCAGATCGCGGTGGCGGGCAAATCCAGATCGGTCACCAAGGCCGAATACCGCCACTGACCAATCACCGGATCATCGGCAAACAGATGGAGCGTTTTGTCCTTTGCATCGGCTCGCGTTGCGATGTGCTGGCGTATGCCGACCAGCCAACGTGGCGTCGACCAAGTGCTGGCCTGATAGGCAAAGCGGGTCAACTCAATACCGTCGACGGGTCGCCCCTTGTCGTCGTGCAGTACCCACCAGCCTTCAGCATTGACGAGCGCGCGTTGCAAGGGCTGCGTCTGTCTCATCGCAATGATGTGATGAATGGGTTGTTGATCGAGGTGATCGAGGAAAGCGGCATCGCTAAAACCACTGTCGGCGCGCAACAGGGCGACCCGCTTATCGCCCAAACGATGCCGGGTGTTGGCCAGGAATGCTTGGGCATTGTTGGCCGAGGCGCTGTTGCCGGGCCGTAGCCAGCAGTTGGCAATCATGCGGGTGTCGGCGACAAAGGCCATCAAGGGATGATGGCTGGCGCGACCGCGCTTGGATGGGTTGTAGCCGCGTACCGCGCCCTCTTGCGCACCGTAGCGGGTCATCACGGTGGAGTCCAGATCGAGGGTGATGCCGTCGATACTGATTTGACCAAACATCCACTGATAGAGTGAGTCCATCACGACTTCGTTGGTGCCTTGCGTGAATTTCTTGAACAGCCGCATGACGGCTTTGAAGTTGGCCATGCGGGTAAAGCCAAACAGACGCTTCAAGACCGGATCGTGACGGGTGACTTCATCGTGCTCAAAGCGATTGGCACCACACCATACCGAGAGCATGAATTGGGTGATGAGTTGTTCGGGACGATAGCCGCGATTGCTGCCCGGTTGTGGCAGGCCTGATGCGGTCAGCGCCGTATCAAACCCCAAATGGTCGAGCATGCGTTTCATCAAACCCATGCCGCCCCATGGGGTGATTTCTTTGTCGGTAAAACGCAGCTCAAATTCCATGCTTTTCCCTGCACTGAAATCGCGATCACTCATTCTGCCCGGAAACAACCCTAACCATCAGCACAATCAATCACTTGCGCTAATGGCTTCCATTAGAAATGCGCGGCTAATGGGAAATCTCGGTTTAATGTGAGTCAATTCGGACACAAATTCTAGGATTGACTATGACTGAAAAACTCGGGATACTCCAAAAAGTGGCGTTGAAATTCCTATCCTTTCCTTATCCTTGAGCAACTAGCGTATGGCTATAGCAATTGTATTGGTCGTGCTGATTTTGGGTACGGTGCTGTTTCATTTTCTGAGCCCGTGGTGGTTTACGCCGATCGCCTCCAACTGGACTTCGATCGACGACACGATCGGCCTGACGTTTTGGGTCACCGGCTTTGTCTTCGTCGCCGTCAATTTGTTCATGGCCTATTGCGTGCTTCGCTACCGGCACCGCAAGGAAAGTCGGGCGCATTACGAACCCGAGGACAAGAAACTGGAGTGGTGGCTCATCGGGTTGACCACGCTGGGCATCGTCGCCATGCTGGCTCCCGGCTTGGTTGTCTGGGCCAATTTCATCCGTGTGCCGGAAAACGCGGCGGTGTTCGAGGTCATCGGCCAGCAGTGGCACTGGAGCTATCGCTTCCCAGGCAAGGACGGTGTGATGGGCACCGTCAATTCGCGATTAATCAGCGATGCGAACCCATTTGGCATGAATCCAGCCGATCCCAACGGACTGGACGACGTCTTGATATCAAGTCAGGAGGTACATCTCCCCATCGGCAAGCCGGTCAAGGTGCTGCTGCGCTCCAAGGACGTCCTGCACAACTTCACCGTGCCGCAGTTCCGGGTCAAGATGGATATGGTGCCGGGCATGGTCCCCTATATCTGGTTCACCCCCACCCGTACCGGGAAATTCGACATTCTCTGCAATGAATTATGCGGCATTGCACATTTCGCCATGCGCGGCAAAGTCGTCGTGGAAGAAGAGGTCGCGTTTCAGGCGTGGTTAAGCGGCTATCCGACGTTCGCGCAAGCCTCAGCTCAAGTAGCCGGCGATGCCGCGGCAGGCAAGTCGCTTTATGCGGTGTGCGGCGCCTGTCATGGCGCGCAGGGGGAAGGCAATGCCGCGCTGAATGCGCCCAAACTGAGTGGGCAGGGCGACTGGTACCTGAAGCTGCAGTTGAAGTATTACAAGCAGGGTATTCGGGGCACGCACGACAAGGATGTTTTTGGCAAAATGATGGCACCGATGGTGGCGACGCTGGTAAATGACGCCGCTATGGATAACGTCGTCGCTTATATCAAGACGCTGCCGGATAATCCTGCCCCGGCCACGGTGCAGAAGAGTACGAGCGATGGTCAAAAGCGTTATGTGACGACCTGCGGAATCTGTCACGGTTCCAATGGCCAGGGCATACAGGCGATGAATGCCCCCCGGCTCGCCGGTATGAGCGATTGGTATTTGGTCACGCAGCTGAAGAACTTCAAACAGGGCGTCCGCGGCGCTCATCCGGATGACCAATACGGCGACCAGATGAGATTGATGGCCGCGACTCTGGCCGATGACCAGGTAACCAATGACCTTGTTGCCTACATCAATACCTTGCGCTAAGCGGCCGACAGCAGCGCAAAATTGTCAAGAGCCACAGAGCAAGATACAGCGTAACGAAATATCAGAGAAGAGGAAATTGTAATGTCTTATGTCGCGCATGATGCATCAGATTACGCCCCACCCGCCGAAGTCGGAGAGATGGAGCTTTACCATCCGAAAACCTTCATCGGAAAATATATCTGGAGCCAGGACGCCAAAGTCATCGCCATCCAGTACTCGATTACCGCGATCGGCATAGGGCTGGTGGCGCTGGTGTTGTCGTGGTTGATGCGGCTGCAACTCGGCTTCCCGAATTCATTCTCCTTCATCGATCCCAGTAACTACCTGCAAATGGTCACCATGCACGGCATGATCATGGTGATCTTTCTGCTCACCGCGTTGTTCCTGGGGGGCTTCGGCAACTACCTCATCCCGCTGATGGTCGGTGCCAGGGATATGGTTTTCCCCTACGTCAACATGCTGAGTTACTGGGTCTATCTGTTTTCCGTGCTGTTGTTGATCGCGAGCTTCTTTGTGCCCGGCGGGCCCACGGGTGCCGGTTGGACCCTCTACCCGCCCCAGGCCATCCTGCCGGGTACTCCGGGGGCGACCTGGGGCATTATTTTGATGCTCGTCGCGCTGGCTGTCTTCATCGTTGGATTCACCATGGGCGGGTTGAACTATATTGTGACGGTATTGCAAGCCCGCACGCGGGGAATGACGCTGATGCGCATGCCCTTGACCGTGTGGGGCATTTTCATCGCCAGCATCCTGGCTATGTTGGCCTTTCCCGCCCTGTTCGTCAGCGCCATCATGATGATCCTGGACTATACGCTGGGCACGAGTTTCTTCATGCCGGGCATCGTTTCGATGGGACAGCAGCTCGATTACGGCGGAGGCAGCCCGGTGCTGTTTCAACACCTGTTCTGGTTTTTCGGCCACCCCGAGGTCTACATTGTGGCGCTGCCGGCCTTCGGCATCGTCTCCGACCTGATCAGCGTCAACGCGAGGAGACACATCTTCGGTTATCGCATGATGGTGTGGGCGATTGTGGCCATCGGCGGCTTGAGCTTCGTGGTGTGGGCGCACCACATGTACGTCAGCGGCATGAACCCGTACTTCGGCTTCTTTTTCGCCATCACCACGCTGATCATTGCCGTTCCCACCGCCCTCAAGGTGTACAACTGGGTGCTGACCTTGTGGCGGGGCAACATCCGCTTGAACGTCCCGATGCTGTTTGCCATCGGCTTCATCTTTACCTTCATACACGGCGGCTTGACCGGCATCTTCCTGGGTAACGTTTCCGTAAGCGTGCCGCTTTCGGACACCATGTTCGTCGTCGCCCACTTTCATATGGTGATGGCGGTCGCGCCGATTATGGTGGTCATGGGGGCGATCTACCATTGGTACCCGAAGATGACCGGGCGAATGCTGAACGACAGCCTGGGAAAATTTCACTTCTGGGTCACCTTTCTCGGCTCCTATGCGATCTACCTGCCGATGCATTACATCGGTTTTCTGGGGGTGCCGCGCCGGTATTATGCGATGGGCAACACTTACTTCGTCCCGGAGTCGGTGCAGTCCCTGAACGCCGCGATCACCATCGCGGCTCTGATCGTCGGCGTCGTTCAATTAGTTTTCTTGTATAACCTGGTCTGGAGCTATTTCAAAGGCAAGCCATCGGGCAGCAATCCCTGGGAGGCCACCACGCTGGAATGGCAGACCGCGGATACGCCGCCGAAGCACGGCAACTTCGGCAAGGAATTGCCGGTGGTCTATCGCTGGGCCTACGATTACAGCGTGCCGGGTGCCGACAAGGATTTCATACCTCAAAACGTGCCGCCCGGTCCGACGACTGCGGGTCTCGAGCCAACTCAGTCATGACGACGACCGCGTTGATGTTTCTGGCGGTCATCACGGTCATCATGGCCGTCGTGGTCTGGTGGCTGGTTCGACAAACGCTTGACGTCAAGCCCTGGGTCGAGCAGAGGCCGCTGGCCAACGATCGTGGCGGAGATGGCTTTTCCCTGCCCCCGGTAAAGGTCGGCCTTGGAGTATTCCTCGCTGTCGCGACATCTCTATTTGTCCTCTCTATCAGCGCTTACTTGATGCGTATGGAGGGGGCGGACTGGCGTCCCCTGACCCAGCCGATGGTGCTGTGGTTCAACACTGCGATGCTGGTCTTTGGCAGTGTCTTCTTTCAACGCGCACGCAACGCCGCAAAATCGGGGCAGATAGACGGCGTGAGGCTCGGCCTGTTTGCCGGCGGCGTTTGCACCCTGGTCTTTCTGGCCGGACAGCTTTTGGCATGGCAGCAACTGAATACCGCTGGTCATTTTTTGGCGACGAACCCGGCCAACGCTTTCTTCTACTTGCTCACGGCGCTTCACGGCTTGCACTTGTTGGGTGGCCTATGGGTCTGGGCCAAGACCGCCGTCAAGCTGCAACGCGGCGCGGCGGTTCATGAGGTGCGCTTGAGCGTGGAGTTGTGCACGGTTTACTGGCACTTTCTACTGGTAGTTTGGCTGGTTTTGTTCGGTCTACTGTTGTTTACATAATTGGATCCATGCACATGGCACAAGAGGCAATGACGAATTCGGGAGCACTCGCCCCGGCTGAAGGCTTGCAGGGCATTGTCGCCGACTGGTCCTCGGATCAGCGGGCGTTCAAGAAGGTCCCCTGGGGCAAGGCCATGATGTGGATCTTCCTCCTCAGCGACACCTTCATTTTCACCATTTTTTTGACCAGTTACATGACGGTGCGCATGTCCACCACGGTGCCCTGGCCCAACGCCAGTGAGGTCTTCTCGTTGACGGTCGCGGGACAGCAGATCCCGCTGCTGCTGATCGCCATCATGACCTTCATCCTGATCAGCAGCAGCGGCACGATGGCCATGGCCGTCAAGTTCGGTTATGAAAAAAATAAAAAAATGGCCGCCAAATTGTTGGCCGTGACCGCGTTATTCGGCGCCATCTTCGTCGGCATGCAGGTCTTTGAGTGGACCAAGCTGATCATGGAAGGGGTGCGTCCCTGGGGCAATCCCATGGGCGCGCCGCAGTTCGGCGCGAGCTTTTTCATGATCACGGGTTTCCACGGCTTTCACGTGTCGGTCGGCGTGATTTTCCTGGTCATCATGGCGGCAAAGGTCTGGCGGGGACATCTCGACGACGAAAGGCCGGGCTTTCTGACCGGCCGCAAGGGCAACTACGAGATGGTCGAAATTATGGGCCTGTATTGGCACTTCGTCGATCTGGTGTGGGTATTCATCTTCGCATTCTTTTATCTCTGGTAGGGGACGACATGGCGCACGCGGAAGGACAACAACATCCGGTGGCAGGGGACGGCATCGCGCACGTCGAAGGACAACAGCATCCGATTAGTGTTTATCTGTGGATCTGGGGGCTGCTGTTTGTTCTCAGCACGTTCTCTTATATGGTCGACTACTTCCATTTCCAGGGTTACCTCAGATGGTCCCTGATCATCCTGTTCATGTTGTTGAAGGCCGGGCTGATCATCGCCATCTTCATGCACATGGCGTGGGAGCGTCTGGCCTTGGTGTATGCCATTTTGGTACCAACCGGCGCTTTGCTGATTTTGATTGGCCTCATGTCGCTCGAAGGGGACTACACCTTCCAGACGCGCGGCACCTACTTCTCGCCGTCACCCGAGGTCGTGAAACACAAATAGACCGCATTACCACGCTGCAGCACCGAGCCGCCAATGACGGTGTAGCGGGTTGCGCCACTGCACTGTTTCGACAAACATATCCGGAGGCTAGTTCCATGAAGCAAAACCGAAGCAGTATTGGACGTCGTGGTTTCCTGAAAGTCAGCTCGCTTGCTGCAGCTGCATTCGCGCTAGTGTCGCGCGCCGGAATATCCGCGGCACAGCCCAAGGCGCAAGATAAGAAAGGCGCATTGCCGCAGCTGGATGAAAAAGACCCGACCGCGCAGAGCCTCGGGTACAAACATGACGCGACCAAGGCCGACAAAGCCAAGTTCAAGCAATACGCGGCCGGCCAGACCTGTGCCAACTGCCAGCTGTATCAGGGGAAACCCGCTGACGCATGGGCGCCCTGTACGATCTTCCCTGGCAAACAGGTGGCAGGGAAGGGTTGGTGCTCGGTCTGGGTAAAGAAGGCTTGATTGGATCAGCAGGTTTGATCGCAGGTGATTCAGTTTGCCGCGTACGATTTCCCGCCGCGCGGCGTCAGCGCTCCAACCGTCTGCATCCTGCCCGGATCATCGGCATTGGCGGCCATGTCGTCTTTCTGGCCGTCAACCCATTTTTTGTAATCGCCGTCGCTCACCACATTGACGACAATCAGTACGCATGCGCGCCCCGCACCGCACGCCTCAATGCTGCACAGGCCGCGATAAGTGCCGATTTTTTGCGCATTGAACCAGGTGTCGCGGGCGAGGCCCGGGATTGCATCCTGCTTGACCCCCAGGGCCGGAATGTGCCAGGAGTGGATTGCATCGTTGGCGGTAAGGACCATGCGGATTTTCTTGTTGACCGGCACCACGACAGGATTGTCAACATCGAGCAGATAGCTGTCGCTCTTGACCGTGGTGGAATCGACCGCGAGCTTACGCGGCGCGTACAGGTTGGCGAAGAAAGAAATACCTTCACCGTCACCCTTGACGTAATCGTAACCCCATTTCCATTGCATGCCGGTCGCCTTGATGGTGATATCGGCGTTGGCGGGATCATTCATCGCAACCACCGCCCTGACCGCCGGCAACACCATCAAGATTACGATTACGAACGGAACGACGGCCCAGGCAATTTCAACCGCGGTGCTTGCATGAAAATTGGCGGGCTTGAGCCCCGGCGACCTGCGATGCTTGAAAATCGAATAAAACATCGCGCCGAACACCACCACGAAAATCACGCAGCAGATCGTGAAAATCAGCGCATGCAGATCGTAGATCCCGCTCGCGATGATGGTTTGCGGCGGCTGCAGGTTGTACTGGTTGGCACCGGCACCCCCCGTTGCCATTGACGCCATCGCGGCTGCAAATGATCTAGCCAACTTGCTGGTCATGCTT
>JBCKPM010000082.1:0-7851 GCA_038901675.1 Usitatibacteraceae bacterium
CTGCTAGGGTTTTGCTTTGCGCGATTGACCACCATCCGGGCGTGCAGGCCAGCAATTTTCTGACTCGCCGTCTTTTCAAACCACGCCGGAAAGAACGCATGCACCAGCGCGGCGACGGCCGCGCCCAACAACGCCTAGGCAAAACTGAGCGCCACAGCCATGTGCTGCCAGTAGGTTTCGCCAACGCTGGACGGGTGTGCGGTAAAAAAAATTTCATGTTCGGCGGGAAATGTAGAAAGGCAATCTGGCTGGGCGGTGGTGCAAGACGCCGTCCGCGGCGAGCACGAATATTAGCGGCGCGGCCGCGCAAATGGCTTGCGAATATTTCATGTATTGGCACAATCCTAGAATGAATTACCTAAATAAATTATCAGGTAAATAATTCTATGGATGCCTTCGACAAGCGAATTCTAGCGGCGCTCTAGGAAGACGCGGCGATCAGTCTGGCGGATCTCGCCGCAGCCGCGAAGCTTTCGGCAACACCGACGTGGCGGCGCGTGCAACGACTCGAGGCGAGCGGCGTGATTCGACGCCGCGTCACGTTGCTCGACGCGAAAAAAATCAATGTTGGCGTGACGGCCTTCGTCGGCATCAAAACCAATCAGCACAATCAGGCGTGGCTGGATCGCTTCGCGGCGGCGGTGTCGCACATTCCCGAAATCGTCGAGGTCTATCGCATGAGCGGCGATCTCGACTACATGTTGCGCGTGGTGGTGCCCGACATCGCGGGCTACGACGCGGTGTATCGGCGACTGATTAAGTCGATTGAATTATTCGACGTGAGCTCAAGCTTCGCCATGGAACAGCTCAAGTTCACGACATCGCTGCCGCTCGATTACGCCTAACCGAGGACCAGCGGAAGTAGCGCGCGTGGGTCGACCAACCATCGCACACCCGTGTTTCGGCGCTTTGTTTCTCGGCGCTAGCGGGCGAGCACCGTGAATCCGACCGGCGCGGTACCCGCATTGAGCAACACGGTCGGCACTGCCGCGTCTCTGGCCATGATCCAAACCGCGAGCGTTCCGTCCGGCTTGAGCCAGACGATATCCATCACGCTGTCACCGTTGAGATCCGCCGCCGCGTAGAACTGCCACGTCACATCGGCGGCAAAGAACAGGCGCACGGTGTTGTGCACCGACAGCGACGACGAAGTACACGATGCGTTGGGGTCATTCGGATTCGCCGTTGCTGCGGGCAGCGTGAGTCCTGTGCCATTCAACACCAAAATGCGGTTTTGCCCAGTCGACAATTCGCGAATGAAAATCTCGCCGTATCGATTGCCCGTGAAGTCGCCTAACTTCATCGCCGTGTAAGTCGACGGAAGGGTGCCCGCCGACAGATTGGCGCAGGTGCGATTTGGCGTTGCCATCAACGCGCGAATCTGCCGATCGGGGCTCACATAGATCACATCGGCAGCGTTGTCGCGATTGACGTCAATGGCACCCAACAGTGCCCAGCTCAACGGTGCGCCACCGCGCTTGCGGACTTCCGTCACACCGGTGCCGTTAGTGAACCAAACGTAGGAGACGCCAGTGTCGTCGATATTGGGCGTTTGACCGGTGAAGCGCCACACTAGATCACCCGATCCGTCGCCGTCGAGATCCCCTACCGCGTCGACGCGCCACGCCAGCTTCACGCCACGCAGCAACTGCGGTGTCGCGGGTGAATAGTCGCGCCACACGGACACGTCGCCGACTTCGCCTTGGGTCAGGTTTTGGTAGACGAGGTCAGCGACGCCATTACGGTTTAGATCGGCCGTCACCGCCACCAATCGGAAATCGGAGCCAGGATCGTTTTCCGCCGCGAACACGATTTGGTTACCCACCAGCGAACCGACCATGGATGTGCCGACGGCAGAGCGTACGCGAATGGCTTGTGGGCCGCCCGTGGCAGAAACCATGATCGAACGCACGGATGTCGGTGCGGCAAAATAGTTTGCATCACCATTTTGCAGCGGTGTCACGCTACAGGTGCCTGCTGCCGTGAAGCTCAACAGATCGCCACTCAGACTACAGGTCGTCGGCGTACCCACGGAGTAGGTGACCGGCAACATGGAGCTTGCAGTTGCGTTGAGTGTCAAGGTGCTGCCAATCGCCACCGTTGCAGGCGGCGTGAAGGTGATGGTCTGCGCGCCTTTACCCACCACCAGCGTCATCGCCTGCGCCCCGGAGGATGCGACCGAATCGGTCACGCGAACCGAGAACAAATACGTACCGGCCGTCACCGGCGTCCCCGACAGCACGCCGACCGCATTCAGCGTCAAGCCGACGGGAAGCGTTCCCGACTCGAGCGTGAACGTGTAGGGTGCCGTGCCACCAATGCCCGTCAGCGTGGTGCTATAGGCCGCCGCAACCACCGCCGTGTGTGTGCTGGGCGAAATCAATAATCCGACCACTTGCCCGCCCGCGAGGGTTCCGCTACTCGGGTCATAGACCCCACCTCCAGAATAGTTGGCGGTGATCGCGAACGTACCAGCTGCCGCGAACGGTGCCACGCACTGCGCAGAATCGCCAGTTACCGGCACAGGGTTGCATCCGGCGATCGGAACACCGCCATTTCTGAACGTGATTGTTCCGGGAAACGTGGTTGGCAGCAAGGTGGACAACAGCACTGCCGGTCGGCTGTAGAGCAGTGCCGAATTGGCCGGGATTGCGCCAAACGCTGAGGAACCTGTCTCGTGTACGGAGAATGCGATCGCGTCCGTCGCCGTTGGCGTACCGACATCAAAGCCGAATTGCAACATATGGGCAGCGTCAATTCCGATGATGCCGCCTGCCGTCGCCGCCAGGACGACATAGCGATCAGCAACGCCGCCACCGATGAACACCACGACACTCGCGAACGCACCCAGGTTCGGATTGGTGAGGTCTGTGCCCAGCACTGCGGTACGAAACGTAGCCCCAGTTAGGTCATAGCGATAGTACAGACTGATCCCCGGAAGACGACTGATCCCTGCCGCAAACGGCGCGACCAAAATGCCAGAGGAAATTTTCGCGCTGAACGAAACACTTTGGCCCGGCGTACTGGGATTCGCGCCGGAAGTCAGCGCGACAGAAGTTGGGGTCGCCGCTTGGACAAAACTCGTTGCCAGCGCGACGAACAATCCCGCAAACCCGACACGCCTCATGCGCGCCAACATACTCGTCAAATTATTCGTCGCATGCATATCAAACCTCTCACTTCTCAAGGCATTCGGTCCGGCACCAAATGACGGCTGTGTTGTACGACCGGCAATGAACACGCCGACGCACGTGTCCCAAATAGGGCGCCGTGAATTCGCTCGCGCGTCGCTACGGTTGAATCGGAGTGAAACCACTCGGGATGGTGCCCGCATCAGTAATGGCCGTCAGCGGCAAATTGTCGCCGGTCGTCAGCCACACGACGGTGGAACTATCCGGTCGAGTCCAAACAATATCGAGCAAGCCATCACCGTTGAAATCTGCGCTGCCAAAGAATCGCCAAGCCGGCTCGGTTGTCGCGAAGGTTGTCAGCGTCGAATTGACCACTAGTGCGCTCGGCGTGCATGAGGCATTCGGATCATTAGGGTCAACCGTCGATGCAGGCAGCGTCAGCCCGGTGGCATCAAGTGTGACCAAGCGGACTTCGCCGGTCACAGCGTTACGAATCAGAATTTCCGCACGGCCCGACCGAAGGAAACTGCCAAGCTTAATAGCACTGAATCCGGCCGGGATCACGCCCGCTGAAAGGTTCGCACAACTGCGTCCTAGCGTTGCAATTAACGCCCGGATTTCATTGTTGGGGCTGATGTAAATTATGTCGGCAGCCCCATCAGCGTTGAGGTCGGCGGCACCGAGCAGACGCCAACTCAATGGTGCACCACCGCGTTTGCGAACCGACGCCACGCCAACACCGTTGGTAAACCAGACATATGAAACACCGGTGTCATCGAAATTTGGCGTTTGCCCGGTAAAGCGCCAGACGATATCGCCGAAGCCATCGCCGTCCAAATCGCCAACCGCGTCAACTCGCCACGCAAGACGCACACTTCTCAATACCCGGTCATTCGCCGGAAGGACATCCTGCCACACGCGTACTTCGCCTAAGTCGCCCTGAGTGATGTTTTGGTACACGAGATCGGGACTCTTGTTGCCATCGATATCGATGAGTCCCAGCGTGCGAAAGCTCACACCGGGGTCAGTTGTCTGCGTGAACTGGAGTTGATTCGACACAAGGTGCCCGGTGAGCGACAGCGCCTCATTCGAACGCAATCGCAACGGCTGAATGCCGCCGGGTACCAGCACGCTAATCGCGCGCGGCGTCGTAGCTGCGGCGAAATAGTTCGAATCGCCATTTTGCAGCGGCGTGATGACGCAAGTGCCCGCCGCGATGAATCGCAACACCGAACCAGCCGACGTACAAACGCTTTGGGTGCTGATCGAATAGACCACCTGTAACCCTGAGCTGGCCACTGCCGTCAAGGTGATGCTGCTTCCGACAACGCCACTAGCGGGAGGGTTGAATGTGATGGTTTGCTCACTTTTACTCACCACCAGACTCAATTTGCGAACATTGGTACTGTTAATGGCATCGGTGACGCGCACAAAGAACTCGAAGCCGCCGGCGGTGGTCGGTGTGCCCGAGACCACGCCCGCCGCACTCAGCGAGAGCCCCGGCGGGATATCGCCGGATACATAGTTGAACACGGCGGGAAGGACGCCCCCCACGGCCGTGAGTGCCTGCGAATACGCTGTCGCCACCGTCGCGCCCGCCAGGGTCAGCGGCGAAATATCAAGCTCGACCAACTGTCCGCCTGACAAGGTGCCACTGCTCGCCGTGAAATTCCCATTCCCGCTATAGTTGGCGGTGACCGCAAACGTGCCACTGGTAGCAAAGACATTGCTACATTGCGCTCCCGCATCGGTAACAGGCAACGCAGTACAGGCCGGCACCGCGACCCCGTTGATCAGAAAACTCAGGGTTCCCGTTATCACGAACGGCGGTGACAATGCTGAGAGAAGCTTCGTCTCGTTGCCGTACAGTCGCGCGGTGTTCGCCGCAACTGAACCGAATGCAGACGACGCAGTTTCATGTACTGAGTAGGTGACCGCACTGGTGACGGGTGTTGCATCTGGCGCAACATTGAAGCGTATGACATGCGCCAATGCGACTCCGGCACCGCCCGTCGTGACCTGAAACACCACAAAACGCTCGCCGACGCCACCGCCTTGCGCAATGACGACGTTGGCAAAACTACCGGGCGACGTTTGGTTGGATAAGTTTGCCGCGAGAACCTGTGTGCGAAAAGTGGTGTCGGTCAACTCGTAGCGATAGTAAAGGCTCGTGCCTGCTGATCGTCCGACGCCGGCGGGAAATTCCGCCAACAACACACCGCTGCGTATGGCTCCAACCAATCCAACTGTCTGACCTGCCACGCTCGGGTTCGTGCCCGACGTCACCACAGTGATGCTCAACACTTGGCCGATGGCGGAACCACAAATGCAGGCGATGCAAACCAAGCCAGCGCGAATCAGCATTACGCCAACGCAGCTTGAGATAGTCTTGTTGGCCTGACGCATGTCGTTTTCTTTCATTCGATAGCCGATCTTGAATGTCGCCACATGATCTTGCGAAATTTGACGCACGCTGCATTGCGTTGGTGGAGGTAGACGGGATCGAACCGACGGCCTTGTCATTGCGAACGACACGCTCTCCCAACTGAGCTATACCCCCGTAATGGGTGGAGTTTATACCCGCTATGCTGCGGGTAGCGCAATCCCTCTAACGGCGTACTGGGTCGCCATTGCGGCGATTCTGGTGCGATCGCCACAAGAAATAAAGCCCCGCCAACACCATCGGCACGCATAACCACTGGCCGCGCGTCAGTCCCAGCGCCTGAAAGCCGAGAAACGCATCCGGCTCACGCGCGAATTCGGCAACAAAACGCACGCCACCGTAACCCAATAAAAACACCGCCGACACCGCACCCACCGCACGTGGCGCTTTGCTGAACCACCACAGTAGCGCGAACAGCAAAACGCCCTCGCCTAGCACGTTGTAGAGCTGCGAAGGATGGCGCGCGATCGGTGTGGCATCAATTTGTGGAAACCACATGGCCCACGGCCACACATTCGGATCCGTGATGCGGCCCGGCAATTCAGCGTTGATGAAGTTGCCGATGCGTCCGGCGGCGAGTCCCGTCGGCACCAGTGGCGCGATGAAATCGGTGACTTCAAAAAAACTACGGTTGTGTTTGCGCCCCCACCACCACATCGCCACCAACACGCCGAGAAAGCCGCCATGAAAACTCATGCCGCCTTGCCAGACATACAAAATTTCAATCGGGTTCGCTAGGAAATGTCCGAACTTGTAGAACAGGATGTAACCAATGCGCCCGCCGAGCACCGCGCCCAGCACACCGTAGAACATGATGTCTTCAATCGCCGCTGGGTGGTACCCCAGCTCTGGTCGACGCTTGGCGTGCATGCGCCCGAGTACGACAAACAGCACAAACGCGGCGACGTAAGTCAGCCCATACCAGTGTACGGAGACAGACCCGAGCGAAATGGCGACCGGATCGAACTGCGGGTGGGTCAGCATGACTGTCTATTCTTGAAGAAAGAAGTTTGACGTACGTCGCACATTGAGTCGCGCAATAGGTCGTTCATCAATCCGCCTTGATGTTGGCTTTTTTTACAACCTCACCCCAGCGTATTTTTTCAGCGGCGATGAAGTCAGCGAATTCTTTTGGCGTCGACGGGCTGGGCTCGGCCGCTTCCGCGGAGAGTCGCCCGGCCACACCCGGCGCTTTGGCCGCGACGGCCACCGCCTCGGCGAGTTTCTTGATGATCGCATCCGGCGTGCCGACCGGTGCCATGAGACCGTACCACTGTGAGGTCTCAAATCCGGCATAGCCCTGCTCAGCTACCGTCGGCACGTCCGGCAACGCGGGCGAGCGCCGTGCCGTGCCGATGGCCAACGCGCACAGTGCCCCCGCTTTCACGTGCGGGATCAGCGGCGGCGCACCGGTAAAGGTCGCCTCTAGACACCCCGCCAACAAGTCGGTCAGCATCGACCCGGGCCTTTGTACGGCAGGTGTTGCGTATCGACGCCCGCCGTCTGGTTCAGATACGCCATCGCCAGATGACCGGAGCTGCCATTACCGGCCGATCCATAGTTGACCGTGCCCGGTTTTGATTTCGCCAGTGCCACGTATTCCTTGAGACTTTTCGCGCTGATCTGCGCATTGACCACCAACAAGCTGGGCACTTTCGCCAGCAAACTGATCGGGATGAAATCCTTGATCGGGTCATACGGCAGCTTGGCGAACATCGCCGGGTTCACGGCCAGCGTTCCAACGTGACCGAGGATCAGCGTATAGCCGTCAGCCGCCGCACCTTTGGCCTCGACCATCGCGATGTTGCCCGCGCCGCCGGGCTTGTTCTCGACGACGATGTTTTGCCCGAGCACTTTGGACAGCTCCGCGCCGAACGCACGCGAGACAATTTCCGAGCTGCCGCCCGGTGCGAATGGCACCAACAAGCGTATCGGCTTGTTGGGGTATTGCGCCCACGCGTTGGACACACACAACAGCAAGCCTGCAAACCCCCAGAGAACTTTTTTCATTGCGTCTTCCATCCTGTGTCTGTTGATGCATCCGGTACAATCAAATCAGACTTTAACTGACCACGCCCTCCTTGATCATGACGACCCCCAAATACCGCTCCTTTACGATCACCCAAGGCAACGAGCGCGCGCCGAATCGTTCCATGTTGCGCGGCATCGGCTATCAGGACGCGGATTTCAAAAAACCCTTTATCGGTGTGGCGAATGGCCATAGCACCATGAACCCGTGCAACGCCGGCATTCAGCCGCTCGCGGATGCAGCCGATG
>JBCKPM010000083.1:0-7759 GCA_038901675.1 Usitatibacteraceae bacterium
CAAGAAGCGCGAGTTGGTGGCGCGCGATATGGAATACGCGGTGAAGCGCTTCCGCGACCCGGCGGTACGCAGCCCGTACTCGTGGCTGTTTGAGGACAAGATCCCCGCGCTCGACGCCTACGTCGAGCGGATTAAGAAGTCTGGCGAGAAGTTCGACTACGATCTGCCCATCGATGGTCTGACGGTCGTCGACAAGTACACCATCTCCTTCAAGCTCAAAGAGCCGGACTACAACTTCATTTATTTTTTCGCCATGCCGAATGTGGTGCCGGTGGCGCGCGAAGTGATCGAAAAATATGGCGAAGACACGATGGCGCATCCGGTCGGCACGGGGCCCTACGTGCTCAAGGAATGGATACGCGCCTCGAAAATTGTGCTCGAGCGCAATCCCAATTATCGCGGTCACACGCTGAGTACCGAATTTGCTGACGCGAACGATCCATGGGATCAAGACGCCATCGCCTCGCTGGGCGGCAAGACGCTGCCACTGATTGACCGCATCGAGGTGTCACCGATTGAACAAGAGCAGCCGCGCTATCTGGCGTTCATGAACAATCAGCACGACTACATTGAAGAAACGCCGCTCGCGTACGTCACGCAACTGCTGCCCAACGGCAAACTCTCCACCATCCTTGAAAAGCGCAAGGTGCGGGTGTTTCGTGAAGACCAGCCGGAAATTGTCTGGGTGGCGTTCAACATGGACGACGCCATTGTTGGCGGCTACAAGCCGGAAAACATCGCCTTGCGCCGCGCCATCATCATGGCCTACGATTTGATGTCGGAAATCAACATCGTCCGTAGTGGTCAAGCGGCGAAAATGCACGGCCCGATTGGTCCCGGTGTGGTCGGCTTCGACCCAACCTTTCGCACGGCGGAGCAACAGTACAATCCGGCTGGCGCTAAAGCGATGCTCGACTTGTATGGCTATGTCGACAAGAACGGCGACGGCTGGCGCGAGATGCCGGATGGACGCCCGTTGAACATCGAGTACAAGTATCGAGCCAACGAGCAAGAACAACGTCAGCAGGCGGCCCTCTGGATCAAATGCATGGCCGCGGTCGGTATTCGCATGACCGCGCGGGAAGTGCAGTTTGTCGATCTGCTTAAAGATCGCAGGGTCGGCAAGTTCCAGATGTCGGGCATGGCCTGGATCGCTGATTACCCGGACGCGCAAAACTTCCTGCAACTGCTCTACGGGCCGAACACGGATATTTCCAACGACTCGCGTTTCAAGCTGGCCGCCTACGATCGGCTGTATTTGCAGTCTCTGAAAATCCCGGATAGTACGGAGCGCAATCGGCTGTATCGCGAAATGAGTCGGCTAGCGGTTGCCTACGCGCCGTGGAGTTTTGGCGTACACCGGTCGTTCAGTCACTTCATCAATCCGTGGGTCAAGGGCTACAAAAAACATCCCATCCTCTACACCAGTTTCAAGTTTCTGGACGTTGACACCAAGCTGCAAAAGCAAGTCATGCAGCAGTAACAATTTTTCAGAAGTAACGTAGCTAAACAAATAAGGGAGGCTCATGGGCGCCTACATACTAAGACGCATCGCACAGATGGTTCCGACGCTTGCAGGCGTGATGCTGCTCATCTTCGTGCTGTTCAACGCCGTCGGCGGCGACCCGGCGCTGGTGTTGGCGGGCAAGATCACCAACAAGGAACAAATCGAGAACATCCGTAAGCAGCTCGGTGTCGACCAGCCTTGGCATGTGCAGATGGGCTATTTCGCGTTTGAAGTCGCGACCGGATTTAACTGCACCTGGCGATCGTTTAATGACAAGCCAGATGCAGTCAAAGCCGATACCAAAGCCGATGCTAAAGCCCAAGCGGCGGCCAAGACCGATGCGAAGGCTGCGCCCAACGCCGCGCCGCCCAGCGGATGCCAGGCGGTGCGTTCGTGGGCGACCAATGAAGAGGTACCGAAAATTCTGGCGACCCGCATCGGGCCGACGTTGACCATCATGATTCCGGTGCTGGTGCTCGAAACGATTTTTGCCGTCCTGCTCGCCATCGGTGTCGCCTACGTGCGTGGTACGTTGACGGATCGCATGATCATGATGATTTGCACCGTGGCGATGTCGATTTCGTTTCTGGTCTATATCATCGTTGCGCAGTATTACTTCGGTTTTAAGTGGGGCGTGTTCCCGGTGCAGGGTTGGAGCGACAACTTCTGGAAAAATGTTGTGACCTATGCGCCGCTGCCGATTATGTTGGCGATATTTGTCGGTCTGGCACCGGCGCTACGTTTATATCGCAGCTTCTTTCTCGATGAAATCAACAACGACTACGTGCGCACGGCGCGCGCCAAAGGGTTGTCGGAAAACGTGGTGCTGTTAAAGCACGTCATGCGCAACGCCATGCTTCCAATTATCACCAACGTTGGCATCGCGCTGCCGGGCATTTTTGTCGGCTCATTCCTGCTTGAGGTGTTCTTTTCGATTCCCGGACTCGGACGCGAAGTGCTGGTGGCGGTGAACCGCTCGGATTTTCCGGTGATCAAGGCCGCGACAGTCTACTTGGCCATGTTCACCATGATTATCAATTTGACGGTCGACATCACCTATAAGGCCATCGATCCACGCGTGAGCTTCAAATGACAGATTTCCTTAGAAAATTTTCGGAAAAATTTCCTGTTGAAAATCGTCATCCCCGCGAAAGCGGGGATCCAATTCTCGTTTTGAAGGAATTCCTATGAGTGCCCTCATGGAAACCACACCCGCTGCACCGCTGCACCGCGCGTCTCCCGGACTCTGGACACTCGCGTGGCGGCGCTTGAAGCGCGACAAGATCGGCATGGTCTCGCTGGTGGTTGTCGTGTTCTTCCTGCTGCTGATGGTCGGAGCCTACTCGGGTCTGGTGGCAAAGAATTGGTCCAAGGAAGTCGGCGTCTCCTACTCCAATCCGTCATTCATGGCGGGTGCTGAAAATCTCGAAGCACAACAAGCTGGTGCCGTCGACAAATCGGCCAAGGTGCCGTACGTCGATTTGTCCGACATCGACCCGCTGGCACCGAAGTATGCGGAATGGGCCAAGCGCACCGCCGAAATCAAGATTACCGACACGCCGCGCGCCGACACGCTGCTTTTTGGCGGTGACAAGTGGGGCCGCGACGTGATTCAAAAGGCGATCAAGGGTGCGGAGACGTCGATTTTTGTCGGACTGGTCGCCGCGCTGCTCGCCACCCTCATCGGCACCATGCTCGGTGCGCTGTCCGGATACATGGGCGGCAGGGTGGGTGATGCGCTCGAGTGGTTCTACAACGTCTTCACCTCGATTCCGTACATCCTGCTGATTCTGGCGTTCGCAGCGGTGTTCAAGCGCGGCATCGATACCATCATTTTCATCCTCGCTTTCACCGGCTGGACCGGCATCTATCGCTTGGTGCGCGCCGAGTACATCAAACATGCGTCGCGCGAATACGTCAAAGCGGCACAGGCGATTGGCGCCTCGCACACGCGGCGCATGTTCGTGCATATCCTGCCGAATGTGTCGCACGTGTGTCTGGTGCAGCTTTCACAGCACGTGGTGCAGTTCATCAAAGCAGAGGTCATCTTGTCGTTTCTGGGCTTGGGTGTGCCGGTGGATTCGGTGTCGTGGGGCACCATGCTTGCTGAAGCGCAATCAGAGTTGGTGATCGGCAAATGGTGGCAATTGGTCGCCGCGTCGGTGTCGATGGCGCTGCTGGTCACCGCCTTTTCCATGCTCACGGATTCGTTGCGCGATGCGCTCGATCCCAAGATTAAATGACGGTCGAGGACAAATTCATGGATAACCTGCTCGAAGTACAAAACCTCAACGTCAAGTTCCGTCTCGATGGCGGTCATATTTTCGAGGCGGTCAAAGGCGTCTCGTTCGACGTGCCACGCAACTCAACGGTGGCACTGGTTGGCGAATCGGGTTCCGGTAAATCAGTCTCGGCCATGTCGATTATTCGCCTGCTGCCGCCAGAACAAGCGATTGTTTCTGCCGACAGCAAGATTCTGTTCAACGGTACTGATCTATTGAAACACGACGACGCGACCATGCGCCGCGTGCGCGGCAAGGATATTTCGGTGATCTTTCAGGAGCCGATGACCTCCCTCAATCCAGTATTTACCTGTGGCGACCAGATCGCTGAAACGCTGCGCTTGCACACTGGGATGACGCGTCGTCAGGCGTGGGCGCGCGCGGAAGAATTGATGAATGAAGTGGGCATCCCGGAACCTCGGCTTCGCATGCATTCGTTTCCGCATGAAATGTCCGGTGGTCAGCAGCAACGGGTGATGATTGCCATCGCCATTGCATGCGAGCCGAAGCTGTTGATCGCTGACGAGCCGACCACGGCGCTTGACGTGACGATTCAAAAGCAGATTCTGGATCTCATCGCCAAGTTGCAGGAAACACACCACATGTCGGTGTTGTTTATCACCCATGATCTGGCGGTGGTCGGTGAAATTGCCGATTACGTCGTGGTGATGCAAAACGGCGAGATACAGGAAAAAGGTACGGCCAAGGCCATTTTTGAGTCGCCACAGCATCCGTATACCAAGGCGTTGCTGGCGTGTCGACCGAATGTTGATTCACGTCCCAAGCGCTTGCCAGTGATCGAAGACTTTCTGCGACCCGAGGGACTCAGTGCCGACAATCTCAAGCAACGCACACGTGGCTATGACGCGACCGATGAATTTGTGCTCGAAGTCAGGAATCTGTCCAAGATATTTCAGTTAAAGGACGGCTTGTTCAAGAAGCGCGATGTGCCCGCCGTCAAGGGCGCGTCGTTCAAGCTGGCGCGGGGCAAGACACTCGGATTGGTCGGCGAGTCCGGTTCGGGCAAGACCACGATCGGGCTGACGTTGATGCGCTTACACGATGCGTCCGGCGGTGAAGTGTTATTTGACGGTGTCGATTTGTTGAAGCTGTCGGAAGCTGAGTTGATGAAGTACAAGCGTCGCATTCAGATTGTGTTTCAAAATCCTTATGCGTCGCTCAATCCGCGCTTCACGGTCGGCCAGATTCTGCTTGAACCGATGACCATTCACAAGATTGGCAAAGACGAACAGGAACGCGTGCAACTGGCTATGGCATTGCTCAAGCGCGTTGACATGCCGGAAGTGTCGTTCTACAAGTACCCGCACGAGTTTTCCGGTGGACAGCGCCAGCGCATTGCGATAGCGCGCTGCCTGACCATGAAACCGGATGTGCTAATTTGCGATGAGGCGGTCTCGGCGCTCGACGTCTCGATACAAGCGCAGGTGCTGAATTTATTGCAGGATTTGCAGGACGAGTACAACATGAGCTATATCTTCATCTCGCACGATTTGGCGGTGGTGAAGTACATTTCGGACCAGGTGATGGTCATGTCCGAGGGCGACATTGTTGAAGTGGCCAATTCGGATGAAATTTATCGTAATCCGCAACAGGATTACACCAAAAAGTTGCTCGGCTCGATTCCCAAAGGATGGGCGGGCCGTGCCACGGCAACCGCCTAAGTCGCCGCGCAAAAATAACTTGAACACTGTCCATCTTGCAGTCGAGCGCCATGCGGCGTTGCAAAAACGCTGGTGTGGCCAGCCACACGGCGCGTTTTGCGCCTTGCCTGGCATCCCGTCTGCAAGCGGCCAATTGTTCAAGTTATATTTGCGCGGCTCCTAAGCGGCGAGTTTGATGCGCATGCCCGGTTGCAGGATGCTGTTGACTGTCAGGCGATTGATTCGCAGCAGGCTGTCAACGCTGGTCTGGAACTTTCGCGCGATCGCGAACAGCGTGTCGCCAGCGCGCACGACATAAGTGGTCACCACCGGTTGGCGGCTTGAGGTCCTGCTACCGCTTGTTTGACTGGCGTCCGCGAGTGGTGAGTTCGGCGCATGTTCTGCTTCTGAAAAACTGTTCGCCGCCGCCGCCGGCACCTGTAGCACCTTGCCGACGCCGACCACGTTGCTGGTCAATTGATTTTGAGTCTTCAGGGCAGTGAGTGACCAGTTGGCACGTTTCGCAATGGAAAACAACGTCTCGCCGTGACGTACGCGATACTCGATGAAGTCATCGCTGTTTGCCGCCGCTGCAATACCGGCGGCAGTATCGACGCTCGGATTTGCTGTCGCGAGTGGCTGCACGACCGGTGCTACTACAGCAGACACGACGGGCGTGGTCGGCCTCACGGGGGTGGCAGCGGGACTGTTCGACGCGACAGTGGTAAGTGCACCATCGTTGCCGTCGGTGGCAATGCCGTTTTGTTGCTCGCGTTTCAGAATAACTTTCTGTTCGATGGCTGCGCTGATTGCGCTCGCGTCCTTGGCGTTGGGTGCCATGAACGTGACCGGCTGGCTGAACACGCCCTTGCGTTCCTTGAATGGCCCGTTGGTGGCACGCAAATACGAAGCCGTCATGCCGTGCTTGCGGGCGACGGCGTCTACCGATTCGCCGCGCTTGGCCGACACGGTGACCCACGACACCAGCGGACCATTGAGGCTTTGGTAGAGTTCGAGGTTGAGACGAAAGGTATCGGCATTCTCGGTTGGCACCAGAAAGTAGCCGGTGCCAGTTGCGGCGACCGGTTTGTTAAACGATGGATTCAGTTGCGCGAACGCCTCGGGTTCCATTTCTGCGAGGCGCGCGGCGAGCTTGACGTCAATTTTTTCCGGTGCAGCAACTTGCGTGAAAAACGGACGATTGTCGACGACCGGCAACTCAATGCCGTAGCTTCCCGGCGACAGCACGATGTTTTTGACCGCGATCAGCTTGGGAACATACGAACGTGTCTCATTGGGCAGTTTGAGACTCGCAAAATCGGTCGGCAGACCGCGCCGCTGATTGGCGGCAATGGCGCGCCCGACGCAGCCTTCGCCGCAGTTGTACGCCGCGAAAGCGAGCTCCCAGGAGTTGAACATGCCGTATAACTTGGTCAGGTAATCGAGTGCGGCGTTGGTCGATAGCAGCACGTCGCGCCGATTGTCGGTCATCCAATCCTGCTTCAGACCAAAATTCTTACCCGTCGAGGGAATGAACTGCCACATGCCCGAGGCGTGCGCGCGTGAATACGCCTGTGGATTGAACGCGCTTTCAATAATCGGCAGCAACACAATTTCGGTCGGCAGCCCACGGCGTTCGACCTCTTCGACGATGTGATACAGATAGCGTGCGCCGCGTTCTACAAAGCGCTCAATGTAGTCGGGCCGATTGGCGTACCAAAGTTCTTGGTTCTGCACCAGGGGCGACGACATCTCGTCCATCACAAAGCCGCGCCGAACGCGTTGCCATAAATCTTTCTCGGCCAACGGCAGCGCGACGACGTTGCCGACCGCATCCACGAGTGGCGGTTTGCTGGTCGCTGACGCGGCGGCCGCGGCGTCGTTCTGCGGAGTCTGGCTTAGCGCGGTGGTGGACGTGAGCAGGACGACGACCGCCGAACGCAGAATATCGCGGGGAATGTGCATCGAGCCATTATACCGGCGGTCACTAGCGGGCCACTCGCGAGCCTTGCCTCGGACGCGCACCGCAGAATGGAACGGGACGCAAAACGGGACGCGACGCAAATCTTGAAACGACCGCCAAGCAGGTGTAACGTAGCGCAGCGCACAAAAAAGCAAGGGCGTGGCGACCAAATCAGGGAGGTGTTTTTGATGCCGTTTGTTATTACTGTACATAAATACAGCACAATGCTGAAAAGCCGCACCAGTCAAGGCTTTTCAGTGTTTTTTTTCGCCATGTTATGCGGCGTTTGGACATGTTATGCGGCGTTTCTGCCGCATAAATCTAGTTAGGCGTTTATCGTGACCCG
>JBCKPM010000084.1:0-7311 GCA_038901675.1 Usitatibacteraceae bacterium
CAGTTAAGCGTCACAGTCAACGACAGGGGGTATTCATGCCACATAAAATCAGCAATCACCGAGCGCTGTTGATCGCGGCGCTGATCGGTTTTGTCGCGCACTTTGGGGCTACCGCGCACGCACAGGCCCAACTGCAGACTGTTTCCATTCTCATCGTGCGGCACGCTGAGTCCGATAATTCGCAGCCGACGATACCGTTGAGTGCGGCGGGCCGTCAACGAGCGGATTTGCTTGCGCCAACATTGAACGGCGTGACTTTCACTCATCTTTTCTCGTCCCATACGACCCGCGCGCGACAGATGCTTGAAGCTATCGCCGTGAAGCAAGGCCTTCAGATCGTTCAGCTACCAGCGCCTGGCTCCGTCCTTGATGGACAGCCCGTTACCGACCAAACCTCACGAAGAGCTCCCATAGAACCTATAGCCGCAGCATTGCTGAAGCTTCCGCCCGGAAGCGTCGCCATCGTAGCGTTGAACAGCGAGAACATCTATGCAATTCTCAACCGTCTCGGCGTGCCGGTGGCGGAACCGGGTAAGCCATGCGTGACTGGACGCATGTGCGTGCCGTGTCTCGACAACAAGTGTTTCCCTGCTGAGTTCGACCGTCTATGGCATGTGGTTCTTGAGCCTGGACGTGCGACACCCCTTGCATTCGTAGATCTGCGGTACGGTGTAGGCTGGCGCCCTTCTGAGCGTTGAACGCAAGACAAGCATGCGCCGAATCAAAGTGCCGCTTAACAACGCGTTGCAGCCGACAGTCACCCGCGGCCTTCGTCCGCCGGTTCCTGCGGCTGAACGCGAGCGTTAGCCATCAGGCAGCAAGTTCAGCAAAGCAGGTAAACCAAGGAGGTGTCCCATGAAACAATTTCTCATCGGTATGGTCACGGTATTAGTGTCGGCGTTATGCACATTGCAACCGGCAGCGGCGGCAGAAGGGGTCTATGTCGTCAAGTCGGTGGCCGAGAAGAAGGTCAAGCAACTGCCGGCTGGCCTGCTGTATTGGCGGGTCGAGAATTTCCCCACCCTTGCGCAGGCGCAGGCCGCCATTGGCCCCGATCGTTGGAATCCGAATACGGTAAGTTATGACCCGGCCACGTCGCTAGCTGCTGAAGTTGCGGGCAAGGTCTGGCTCTTCACGCTCGGTCCCAAGGGCGGCTCGACGCCTGGTGGGACCAAGGTCGCCGAGATCGGGCCCGTGCCCCCGATCACCGCGCCCGAGTATCTGCTGCGCATCAACCACGGTTCTGGGCCGCCCGGAGCCAAGACACCGGTGCATACCCATCCGGGCTCAGAAGCCTTCTACGTGGTCGCCGGCCGGCTCGGCCAAAGGACTCCACACGGCGTGAATCATGTCGAGGCTGGTCACACGATGAATGGACATTCTGCCGATATGCCGATGGAAGTCCTCAACAGCGGCACGACCGAGCTGACCGCCCTGATCATGTTCGTGGTGGATGCGACCAGGCCATTTTCGTCGCCGGCCACTTTTCCGTGACTGTCAATGCCTAACTTTAGCTCGAGCGGACGCGCATAAAGCCGCGCGCCGCTCAACAAGACGTTAGGCGTCGCGAAGACCAACCTCTCTGCACCAAGCGAGTTTGCCACCAGTACGTCTTTGCCGTATACTACGACGTGCTCTCAATCTACGAAACTCCAACGTTCGTCGCCGAGGCTGCCAAGGTCTGGTCGACTGAGGAACGATTGGAGTTCTTCTCATGGATCGCGAGCGAGCCGGAGGTTGGATCGGTCATCAGCGGCAGCAGCGGTTGCCGCAAGGTTCGCTGGTCCCGACCGGGAATGGGAAAGCAAGGCGGCACCAGGGTCATTTACTTCACGCACCTTGAGCAAGGTGAACTTTGCATGCTGCTCGTCTATCCGAAGGCCGAGAAAGACACCATCCCGGGCCACATACTGAAGCAAATCCGCAAGGAGCTTGAAGATGACCGATCGTAAGACACCCAAGACTCAAACGACAGGCGAAGAACTCGGCCTCAAGCTTCTTCAGTCTGTGCGCGAAATGAAAGCTCAGAAGTTTGCTCGGGTAACGCAAGTTGAGGTCAACGAGGTTGTTCAGGCGCGCCAGAGCACGGGGCTTTCGCAAGCTGACTTCGCGTCCGCATTGAGCATCTCCAAGCGCACGCTGCAAGAGTGGGAGCAAGGCAGAAGGTCGCCATCTGGCGCGGCACAAGCTCTCATCCGCATCGCACGTAAGCATCCCGAAGTTCTGCGTGAAGCGCTCGCATGAACAGCCCGACGCCTAACCCTTCGTTCGAGAGGACGCGTTCCGGCAGGCTGCTTCAGGCTTTCATTTCATTCTCAGCCTTACGCAGCCTGCCTCCACGCGCCTCTCAACTCCACGTTAGGCGTCACAAAAAGGAGTGCCACATGAGTGCCATGGTCTTTAACGCACAGAAGCCGCTGAAGGCGTCATACAAGCAAGATCCGAGCTTGGCAATGGTCACTGACCACGCTATGACCACTGGCCCAGATGCTTCCGACCCTTTCCATTCGCAAGTTGAGCCGATGGACGGCTGCGGAGTAGTCATCCCCGTTGGCGTGCATAGTGCTGTTGGCGGGCCGCACGATGCACCTACACCCGGCGATCTGCTTTGTGCGGCCCTAGCCGCTTGCCAAGACTCCGCCGTCCGAATGGTTGCAAACCTACTTGGCATCGAGTTGCTCACCTTGGAAGTCAAGGTCAATGCTGCTGTTGACGTCCGTGGCGCTCTAGGCATGGACTCTTCAGTTCCTGTTGGCTTTCAGTCCATGAACTGTGAGGTGCGGTTCAAGGCAAAGGAAGGCACGTCTCCGGAACTACTGCTGAAGCTCCAATCCGCAGCCGAACAATGCTGCGTGGTGCAGCAAACACTGAAAGCACCACCTAAGGTCAACACCACATTCGTCCAGGAAACTGGCGAAAGCAGTGACGCCTAACTAATCGGTCAAGGGGACCGCCGAATGAATACTGGTGTTGACGCCGGACGAAAATTGACCAGGGTGTTCAATCACCTGCTTATTTGTTAAGCAGGAGTCGAGGTGATCACCATGGACATGTTGGGCAAGGTCAGGCGCATGAAGATGCAAAGATGACGACCGCGCTGCTGGATCGGCTCACGCATCACTGCCACATCGTCGAGACCGGCAACGAGTCGTACCGATTCCATCACAGCAGCATCGCCGCGAAGTCGCGCATCAAGACGCGGGAGCTGAAGCGTAAGGAGGGCGACGCCGCCTGACGAACCATTCTGAGTCGGTGCAGGAAAGACGCGACGGGTGCTCGTCGCGTCTTACTGACGCTGCTAGTAGTGGAGCTTGAAACACCGGCTATTTGATACACTTATCCACAGCTGTCGATTCAAAACGCAGCAACCAGCCCTGGGTCAATATTCAATCGGCACCAACACCGGGGCTACCGGTGTGATGCTGGGGGTATTTTTGGGGGTATCTCGCAGTTTGAAAATTGCAATACCGTTGACTGTAGCGGTTTTCCGGAGTTTTTAGGAATCCCTCGGTCCCGCCAAATACAAAGCCCATGCAGTTGATTGCATGGGTTTTTTAATTTGATTGCCAGCAACAACCCACAATGACACCCACAAAACGGCTGTCGCATTACGGCATATGCGCTGTTTTCTTCTTGATTGTTGACGCCGGCGGCCAAGCGCATCAAGTTGGCGCAGGCGCGTGCGGCACTGCTGATGCCGCTCGCCAATCCGATCGCTGCTGAGTCGGCACAGGCATTCATGCAGCGGGTGTCGCAACAGGACATTTTGCAGTGCCCTTGTTGCCGACACGGTCGTCTGCGGGTGGTGGCAGTGTTGGTCGCGTCCACGCGATTGCCGGACCCGCGTCGCCCGGCGCAGGCGGTCACGCCGGTTTGCCGGGGACCACCGTGAGTCGGGCCGTGTGGGTTCAAGTGGTTGCGAGTACGCAGCAGCGGCAACGTGCTGCAAGCGAAGTGCGAAAGCATTGCGGGAAGCTGTTTGCGGTTGCGGGTCAAACGTCCCAAAAGGCGAAGCAAACGCCACTGCAAACGGCATGGATTGCGCGCCGCAACGCGCAATCAACTCGGCGCTGGCGTCAAATGCGTGCAAAAGTCGCATCGAATCGCTACTCGCCAACCGTGGCGACGTTTACAATCCCCATAGCGACCACCTCGCGGGCGGTTTAGTCCAACAGGGTTTATCTGTCGCGGTGAATATCGCGCCTTGGATTCACGTCGAGGCGCGACAGATAAACGCTATTCGTTAGCCGTTTCGATTTCTCTCTCGCTCCCAAAGTGCTACCATTTGCTCATGATCGATTGGTCTTCCTGCCCTGTGATTGAGCGCGATCCAGATCGCGTGAGTGGCGCTTGGGTTTTTCGTGGCACTCGGGTGCCTGTTGCTGCCCTCTTTGAAAACCTCGAAGAGGACGCTTCCGTCCACGAGTTTCTTGAGTGGTTCCCTGGTGTTTCCTTGTCTCAAGCACGTGCCGTTCTTGAGCATGCTGCCCGCTCAACTTCACTGGCTGCATAAGTGCGCGTTCTGTTTGACCAAGGAACACCGGTTCCGCTACGAAAAGCCCTTTCAAGCCATAGCGTATCGACGGCCTACGAGCTTGGTTGGGCAGCGTTCAAAAATGGCGAACTTTTACGATCGGCCGAAGCAGAAGGGTTCGAGGTGCTTATCACCACGGACGCCAATCTCCGATATCAACAAAATCTCGCGGCAAGGCGAATTGCGATCATCGTTCCCTCAACAACCAGTTGGCCGCGCATCCGTGTTGCTCTGGAGAGCGTCACTGTCGCGGTCAATTCTGCCGCAGCAGGTAGTTATGCTGAGATTTCCATACCGTCAAACGGCTAACTCTGCAGTTGAAGGGACGCTCCGCCTGTCGGCGGCGCGCCTCTCACTTCCACGTTAGCTGTACAAACAAAACCGAAGAGAAAAGGAGAGAACACATGTCAACCGAAGCAAAGTGCCCAATCGTTCACCCTGCAGGCACCGGCACGTCGAATCGGGATTGGTGGCCGAACCAGTTGCGCTTGGACAACCTGCAGCAGCATTCCTCGAAGTCTGACCCGATGGGCAAGGGCTTCGACTACGCGAAGGAATTCAAGAGCCTCGACTACCAGGCGCTGAAGCAGGACCTGGTCAAGCTGATGACCGACTCGCAGGACTGGTGGCCGGCGGACTTCGGCCATTACGGGCCGCAATTCATCCGCATGGCCTGGCACGCCGCCGGAACCTACCGTATTCACGACGGCCGAGGCGGCGCTGGCTACGGCCAGCAGCGTTTCGCCCCGCTCAACAGCTGGCCCGACAACGTCAATATCGACAAGTCGCGCCGCCTGCTGTGGCCGATCAAGCAGAAGTACGGCCAGAAAATCTCCTGGGCCGACCTGCTGATCCTTGCCGGTAACGTCGCGCTGGAGTCCATGGCCTTCAGAACCTTCGGCTTCGGCGGCGGCCGTGCGGACGTGTGGGAGCCGGACGGCGTGAACTGGGGCGACGAGACCGCTTGGCTGGGCGTCGACAAGCGCTTCAGCGGCGACCGCGATCTGGTTCCGCCGTTAGGCGCCACCCACATGGGTCTAATCTACGTCAACCCGGAAGGTCCGAACGCCAGCGGCGACTACATGGCTGCCGCCAAGGACATCCGTGTCACCTTCGGCCGCATGGCGATGAACGACGAGGAGACCGTTGCCCTCATCGCCGGCGGCCACACCTTCGGCAAAGCCCATGGTGCCGCCCCGGAATCGCACAAGGATCCCGAACCGGAAGCCGCGTCGCTGGAGGCGCAGGGCTTGGGCTGGATAAGCGACTACGGCACGGGGCACGGCGGCGACACGGTTTCGAGCGGCATTGAAGTGACCTGGACCACGACCCCCACGCTGTGGAGCAACAACTTCTTCGAGAACCTATTCAAGTACGAATGGGAGCTGACCAAGTCGCCGGCCGGTGCCAAGCAATGGGTGGCCAAGAACGCGCCGGAGATCATCCCCGACGCGCACGACCCGTCGAAGAAGCACAAGCCGACCATGCTGACCACCGACCTGACGCTGCGCTTCGATCCGGAATTCGGCAAGATCTCGCGCAGGTTCTACGAGGACCCGCAGGCCTTCGCCGATGCCTTCGCGCGCGCCTGGTTCAAGCTGACGCACCGCGACATGGGTCCGCGCGCCCGCTATATCGGGCCCGAGGTGCCGAAGGAAGAGCTGATCTGGCAGGATCCGATCCCCAAGCTCAACCACCAGCTGATCGGCGACAAGGAGATCGCCGACCTCAAGGAAAAGATCCTCGCCTCGAAGCTGTCCGTGGCCCAGCTCGTGTCCACCGCCTGGGCGTCGGCCTCCACGTTCCGCGGCTCCGACAAGCGCGGCGGCGCCAACGGTGCGCGCATCCTGCTCGCGCCGCAGAAGGACTGGGCCGTCAACCAGCCGGCGCAGCTGGACATGGTACTGAAGGCGCTCGAGGGCATCCAAGCGGACTTCAACAAGAAGGCGAATGGCGGCGAGAAGGTGTCGCTCGCCGACCTGATCGTGCTGGCCGGCTGCGCGGGCGTCGAGCAGGCCGCGAAGAAGGCCGGCGTCGCCGTGAAGGTGCCGTTCAAGCCCGGCCGCATGGACGCCTCGCAGGCGCAGACGGACGTCGTGTCCTTCGCCGTGCTCGAGCCGCTCGCCGACGGCTTCCGCAACTACCTGAATGGGAAGTTCGGGGTGTCGGCCGAGGCGCTGCTGGTGGACAAGGCGCAGCTCCTGACGCTCACCGCGCCCGAGATGACGGTCCTCGTCGGCGGCCTGCGCGTGCTCGGCGCCAACGCTGGCGGCTCGAAGCATGGGGTCTTCACGTCGACGCCGGAGGCGCTGACCAACGACTTCTTCGTCAACCTGCTCGACATGGGCACGGAGTGGAAGCCGGTCTGGAAAGACGCAGACGTGTTTGAAGGGCGCGATCGCAAGACCGGGAAGGTCAGGTGGACCGGGACCCGCGTCGACCTCGTGTTCGGCTCGAACTCCCAGCTCCGGGCCCTGGCGGAGGTCTACGGAAGCTCAGATGCGCAGGCGAAATTCGTCCAGGACTTCGTGGCGGCCTGGAACAAGGTGATGAACCTAGACCGCTTCGACCTCGCCTGATCGCAGCATGAACGTCTTCGAGGGCTACTGACACGGCGACGACAAAACGGCCAGCTAACAACCGGTTCCAGCGGACGGCGCTTCGCGCCGCCGCTGAACCGGAGCGTTAGGTGACCGAGGTCTCACATGATCCCCAAAGGGTTAACCGAAAAGCATTTCTTGCAGGCAGCCGCGAGAGCAATTAAAGGGGTCAGCGTC
>JBCKPM010000085.1:0-7256 GCA_038901675.1 Usitatibacteraceae bacterium
GGACTTCACGCGACATAGACCATACACGGGTACGCTTTGGCCAGATTTCCCCGCCCGTGTTGGTCTGCATAATTGGATAGAACAGATTGGGGCGTTCGTCTGCTGTGTAACGGCAGGTGTAATCCATTGACTGCCATGCTCCACGTGCATCACTGTCTGGATTTTTATATCGCCCCGTTTGATCGTCAGTCAGCATCAGCAAGTTGCGCTTGAATGCTGGCGAGCGACGGTAAGCCAGCAAGGTTTCATGCAAATAGCCAATGTCCTTGGTATCCGGCGGAGGGCTATAACGCTTTTCCCACGCGAAAGCGCAGAGAAAATTGCCTGTCCCAAAAATCTCATCCATCAACAAGCGCAGCGTTGCCATTTCGTTGTCGTCTATCGAAACAAAAATCGCCCCATCCTTGCGAAGAAACTGTTTCAGCAACAACAGTCTTGGATACATCATGCACAGCCAGCGGTCGTGCCGGTCGAGCGTCTCGCCTTCCTTGCCGACGACCTTGCCCAGCCATTCACGGATGAGCGGGCTATTCACGTTATCGTTATAAGCCCAGCCTTCATTGCCCGTGTTGTAAGGCGGGTCGATGTAGATGCACTTCACCTGCCCGGCGTAGTAGGGCAGCAGCGCCTTGAGTGCGACGAGGTTGTCGCCCTGCACGATGAGATTGCCGTCGCCCGGTTCACCGCAGGCGAGTTCGGGCACGTCCTTGAGCAAATGAAAGGGTACTTGCCGGTGATGGTTCACCACCGCCTCTTTCCCAATCCAGTTTAGTGTCGGCATTATTTGCTTTCCATAATCACGGCGCGACCTTTAATCCCGCCCGTTCTGCCGCGCCCCGCAGTCGTTGATCGAACACCGCAAATTGTAGTGGTGTGCTGGTTTTTTCTTTAAGCCACAACGCGCTGGCGAGATGAATGGAATCAAAGCCACGCAATCCGTACACCTCGGCAAGATCACCGGCGGAGCGCGCCACTGCGGGTGTCAACTCAATACGCAGCATGTTCCCCCAATCGAGGTTGAGTTGTGCCAAACGCTGTTGGTGTTTTGTGTCTGTCGAGATTCCTCGTGCCTTGAGTCGTGCAAACGCCGCGCGCGCTTCGGGGTAGGCCACTACCGACACAGCCATTGCATCGGCTTTGGCCGTGAGTTTGCGCAATTCCGTTGAGCCCGCTTCGCGAACGTAGAGCTTGACCCAAGCGGATGTGTCGAGATAAAGAATCAACGCCGATCCTCAGCGACCCAGTCGGCGAGGCTGACGCCCACAGGCAATGACTCTGCGCGCGCTAGGCCGACGGCTTTGCCGCCGTTCCACGTGACGCCTGGCAGCGTCGTTAAGTCGTGCAGCGTTGTCTGCCGGTGTATTGGCACGATTTGCGCGACGGGGCGATTGTGAATGTTGATGGTCACCGTCTCGCCCGCAGCGACCTGTCGGATGTACTCGCTTAAGTGCGCCTTCAATTCCCGCATGCTGGCTTGCATGGTGTGCCTACTTTCTTAAAGTGTGGTCACATTCTACGCGTGCGGATTAATTTCTGGCAAGCACATGCCAATCGGTGCGCAGCTGCTGCGAAGCGCGCATGCAAATAAAACCCCAGTATCTGCGCGGCGTTTGAGGCCTTTTGTGCTGAAAACGCCCTTGGATAAACAGCTTTTGCTTGTTAGCCATAAGCATAGATAGTATTGTGAATAAACCACCCCGCCGCAAGCAGCGGGGTATTGTGTAGGGTGCGCCGTGCGCACCATGGTGCGTGTGACGCACCCTACCAAAATACGCCCCAAGGGGCGGGGAATTGAACCCGTAGAGATTCAACCCGACCCAAACAGCACGACGCGCAACGCACACCAAATACGGCATCAATTGATGCCGTATTTGGTGCTATGATTGTCGCTTTCCTGCGGAATACCTATGCGCACCACACTCACCATCGACGACAAATTGCTTAGCCAAGCCGCCCGCCTGCTCGGCACCGATGAACGCACTTGGCTGATTCACGAAAGTCTGCGCGCGCTGATTGAGCGCGAAAGCGCACGCCGCTTGGCGCTGCTGGGCGGTACGCAAAAAGAGTTGAAGGCGGTGCCACGCCGGCGCACCAAGCGGCATGATTCTCGTCGACACGTCCGTTTGGGTTGAGCACTTCAAACGTGGCGATCCGGCGCTAATCGCGTTACTCAATGCCAGCCGCGTACTGACCCACCCGTTTGTGATCGGTGAATTGAGGCTCGGCAACCTTCGCGCCGAGTCCACCGTGTTGGCGCTGCTTGCGTCACTTCCGATGGCCTCAACGGCGTCTGACAGCGAACTGCTTCACATCATCGCGGCACATAAATTAGCGGGGCGCGGTATCGGGCTGGTGGATGCGCATTTGGTGGCGTCCGCACTTCTCGATTCAGCGCAGCTGTATACGCAAAACAAGCAACTGGGGGCGGTGGCTGAAAAATTGAAGTTGCGGTATTTGCACAAGTAGCACGCTCGGCTCACCGCCTGCGGGCATCGCGCTTCGGTAAACGTGTCGCTGGCGATCTCGCCCGGATTTGAGGGATGAGATTCTTCGTCGCAAATGTGCGCCTCAGAATGACCGCACCGGGTGTTCCCGATATTGGCGAGCAGTTGCGGCCCGTATCCATCACATTAATGGCAAAGTTTGAGGTCCCAGGTCAAGCCCGGGACGACGGGGTAGGTCGAAGCTGTCTTCCCGGACTTGACCGAGGATCTCTCCTCCTGGACTCCAGTTTCCCTAGCGGTTTTTATTCCCGTTCTTCAATCCACGCTGCCTGAATCGCTTCGAGAATTTTCTCACCAGACCGATCTGCTGCGTCGGAAAATTCCGGCAGCGCCATTGCCCACGCGTGCAAGTCCGTAAAGCGAATGGCTTTCGGGTCGATGTCGGGATGGGCGTCCGCCAATTGAATGGCGATTTCGAGGGTGTCTGTCCATTTGAGAGACATCAGTGATTCTCCCTCGCATGGTTAATGGTGTACTTTGGAATTTCGATGGTCAGCGGTGTCGTGTCCACTTTCAACTGGCACGACAGGCGCGACAGCGGCGTGAGCCCCCACGCCATGTCGAGCATGTCTTCTTCTTTTTCTGCCGCGTCCGGCAGTGATGCAATGCCTTGTCGCACAATCACATGGCAGGTGGTGCACGCACACGATTTTTCGCAAGCGTGTTCGATGGCGATGTGGTTGTCGAGCAGCGCATCACACAGCGACGTGCCGGGCGCGATGTCGAGCGTGGCACCTTGCGGGCAAAGTTTTTCGTGCGGCAGAATGGTGATGATGGTCATTTGAGGCGGGTTGGGCGTGGGTGTTAGTGCTTGGCAATGTCAGTGAGTTGGTCGAGCGATTTTCCGGTGAGCGCAGCGGCAACGCTCTTGTCCATGCGTTGAGCCGCGAACATTTCGGTCGCGGCCGACAGCGCCTCGATTGAGGCCTTGATGGCGCGCGCATCGGGTGTTGCGCGCACCGCTTCGAGCGTCTTGATTTTGCGTGTAATGGATGCGCGTTCATCCACCCCGAGCAGTTCACCGTCGGCTTTTACCGCGGCATTGATGGCTTCGATCAATCGCAGCGCGTCCGTGCGCGCTTCGGCCAGCACCCGCGCTTCGGCGTCGTCTTCGGCGTGTGCGATGCTGGCTTGCAGCATGGCGGCAATCTCAGCGTCGGTCAATCCATACGATGGCTTGACGTCAATCTGCGCGACGACACCACTGCCGAGTTCTTGTGCCGCCACCGCCACCAGCCCGTCGGCATCGACTTGGAACGTCACACGAATGCGCGCGGCACCCGCGACCATCGGCGGAAAGCCTCGCAGCGTAAAGCGTGCCAGCGAGCGACAGTCTTTCACCAGTTCGCGCTCGCCTTGCACGATGTGAATCGCCATCGCCGTCTGACCGTCCTTGAAGGTGGTGAATTCCTGCGTACGTGCCACCGGAATGGTGGAATTGCGTGGAATCAATTTTTCCACCAGGCCACCCATGGTTTCGATGCCGAGCGACAGCGGCGTGACATCCAACAGCAGCATGTCCTCACCCGATTTGTTGCCGGCGAGTGCATTGGCTTGAATCGCGGCACCGAGGGCGACCACTTTGTCCGGATCAACGTTATTCAACAGCGGTTTGCCGAACAGTTGATGCACGGCTGATTGCACATGCAACATGCGCGTCGCACCACCGACCATGACGATACCGGTGATGTCATCAACGCCGAGCTTGGCGTCGCGCATGGCTTTTTTGACCGGCGCGATGGTGCGATCGACCAAGTGCGACGTCATCTGGTGAAATTCAGCGCGGTTCAGTTTTACGTTGAGCGTCTGACCGTAACTCAGATGGATTTCAGCGGTGGCGACTTCAACGCTGGTCAGTTGTTCTTTCACCGCGCACGCGGCCATCAACGTGCGGCGCAAATCCTTTTGGCCGGCACTTGCGTGTCCATGTAGCTTGCGCCAGTGTGCCGCGATGGCCTGATCAAAATCATCACCGCCCAATGCTGAGTCACCGTTGGTCGATAACACTTCGAACACGCCGCGCGTGAGTTTCAATATCGAAATATCAAAGGTGCCACCACCCAGATCGAACACGGCAAAGGTGCCCTCACTCGCGTTGTCGAGTCCGTAGGCAATCGCGGCCGCGGTCGGCTCATTAATCAATCGCAACACGTTGATGCCGGCCAGACGCGCCGCGTCCTTGGTGGCTTGTCGTTGCGCATCGTCAAAGTAAGCCGGCACCGTAATCACCGCACCGACTAGTGGACCGGCCAGCGCTTGCTCGGCCTGCACACGCAACACACGCAGGATGTCAGCTGACACGTCCACGGGCGACTTCACGCCGGCAACGGTATCGATTTTCACCATGCCGGGCGCGTCGATAAATTTGTACGGCAGCGCGCCGTAACGCGCCACATCGGCCATGCCGCGTCCCATCAAGCGCTTGACGGAGACGATGGTGTTGGCCGGATCATCGGCCTGCTCTGCTTTGGGTTTGGCACCGACTTCCACGCGGCCATCAGCAAAGTAGCGCACCACTGAGGGTGTGAGCTTGTCGCCATCCGCGTTCAGCAATACTTCAGCGTTGCCACTTTTCACCGTGGCAATCAATGAATTGGTGGTGCCCAGGTCGATGCCGACCGCGAGCCGATGCTCATGTGGTGCGGTCGATTCGCCCGGTTCTGCGATTTGTAACAGTGCCATGGTGTCAACTAGCCTTCACATTAACTAACCTTCAATCGCTTCGCTGGCGAGATCAATTTCCTCGCCGAGCTTTTCCAAAAAGCGCAATTTGCGCACCGTTTCGCGCGCCTCACGCATGCTGCTGGCCGCCGCGAGTTGCGTGCCCAGTAATGCGAAGAGAGCACGCTCTTCAATGCGATGTGCGTCGATCAACGCGTTCAGTGCGCCCTCGTCCCGGCGTGCTTTGGCATCCACGACCGCTTCGCGCCATTCCATTTGCTGCGTGAGAAACACCACCGGCATGGCAGTGTCGGAGTCTTCTTGCGTGTCGATGCCGTTCAACCTCAGCAAATAACGTCCACGCGCCAGCGGCGACTTCAGTGTTCGGTACGCTTCGTTGGCCTGTGTGGCCCACTGTGCGGCCACGCGCTTGTCACCGTCTGGCGCATTGGCGAAACGATCTGGATGCACTTCGCGTTGCAGGTCGCGGTAGGCGGCGTCGAGTTTGGTCACATCGACCGCGAAGGCGACGGGCAGACCGAACAGGTCGAAGTGATTCTTGGAAAAATCCGGATTCATAGCGTGAAAAAAGGGTGCGCAAGAGCACCCTTCCTGTTCTCTTTCGTCTACCTAACTGCTCAACAATCACCCTCTCTCCCACCTCTCTCCCATCAAGGGAGAGAGGCTTATCTTCCCTCTCCCCTCGCGGGAGAGGGATAGAGGGAGAGGGTCACACGTTAAAACTCTCACCGCAACCGCACTTATCCTTCTCGCGCGGATTGTTGAATTTGAATCCTTCGTTCAAGCCTTCGCGCACAAAGTCGAGCTCGGTGCCGTCGATGTAGACCAGACTCTTCGGATCGACAAATACTTTCACGCCGTGCGATTCAAACGACTGGTCTTCTGGTGCGGCGGTATCGACAAACTCAAGCTTGTAGGCCATGCCCGAGCAGCCGGTGGTGCGAACACCAAAGCGCAGACCCACGCCTTTGCCGCGTTTGGTCAGATAATTTTGAACGTGGGTTGCAGCCCGTTCTGTGAGGGTAATCGACATGTTTATTCTGCGGCGTCCTTGAGTGGTTCGGCAACGTGTTTGGATTTGTAGTCCGCAATCGCGGCCTTGATGGCATCCTCGGCCAGGATCGAGCAGTGAATTTTAACCGGCGGCAGCGCGAGCTCTTCGGCGATCTGCGTGTTCTTGATTTCGCCCGCCTGATCGACCGTCTTGCCTTTGACCCATTCAGTCACGAGTGATGAGGACGCGATGGCTGAACCGCAGCCGTAGGTTTTGAACTTGGCGTCGGTGATGATGCCATCGGCACCGACTTTGATCTGCAATTTCATCACGTCGCCGCACGCCGGTGCGCCAACCATGCCGGTGGCCACGCCCTCTTCATCCTTGGCAAAGGAGCCGACGTTGCGCGGGTTTTCATAGTGATCGAGTACTTTAGTGCTGTATGCCATTTTGTTCTCCTTCGGCAGCGAAAACGCTGCGGTTGTTCCGTCTGCAAATCGTCACGCTCGGCTTGCGATTTGCCGTAACTTGCTGTTCACCGGCGAAAGTCGTTTTTACTCTTGCCCATCTTCATTAGTGCGCCGCCCATTGCACTTTGCTTACATCAATACCGTCTTTGTGCATTTCCCACAGCGGCGACATGTCGCGCAGCTTGCCAATCCGATCTTTCATCAGTTGAATGGCGAAATCAATGTCGGCTTCGGTGGTGAAGCGGCCAATCGAAAAACGGATCGACGAATGGGCGAGTTCATCGTTGCGGCCGAGCGCACGCAGCACATACGACGGCTCGAGCGAGGCGGAGGTGCACGCCGAGCCGGACGATACCGCCAACTCCTTCACCCCCATGATGAGCGACTCGCCCTCCACAAAATTAAAACTCATATTCAGATTGTGCGGGACACGATGTTCGAGATCGCCATTCACATACACCTCTTCCATATCCCTCAGGCCGTTCAACAGCTTGTCGCGCAGCATGCGAATGCGCTCACTTTCGGTCGCCATTTCCAGCCGTGCCAGGCGGTAGGCCTCGCCCATGCCGACAATCTGGTGCGTCGCCAGCGTACCGGAGCGAAATC
>JBCKPM010000086.1:0-7134 GCA_038901675.1 Usitatibacteraceae bacterium
CGATCACGCCACCATCAATTTTGCGAATCACCAGCGTCCCGCTGCGTGGCTTTCCATCGACGGCCGCGTTTGGCCAGCCTTGCGTCGGATGTTGAACGTTGACCCAGGCGGTTCGATTGTCGGGTGAAAACGTCAACCCCGCGAGCTCCGCGCCGACGGGCCCGACCAAAAAGCGCTTCGACTCGCCGCTGCGCCGATCAATTGCTAGCACCGCGTCGTTGCCGAGCCGTTTCCAGTCTGCTTCGCTCAATCCCGCACTGTCGGTACAGGTCCAAAGCCGGTCGGCGTAGTCAAAGGTCAACGTATCCGGATTGATGAACGCGTCGCCCTTAAGGTTGCCGCGCAACGACGTGTCGGCCTGGTCGGGTTCGCCACAGGTAATGAATACGTCCCAATCGAACCTTGTCGCTGCGGCATCGCCGTCTGCCTCGCGCCAGCGTACGATGTGGCCATAAACATTGTTGGTACGCGGGTTGGCCGGGTTGGCACCTTCCATCCCGGGCCTGCCGCGCGCCGTATTGCCGGTAAATGCAGCAAACACCTCGCCTGTCTTGGGTTCGACCGCAATCCACTCGGGCCGGTCACATTTGGTGGCACCCACCGTATCGCCCGCAGCGCGCGCGAATGTGAGCACCTCCGCTTGCGTCGGAAATCCCTTATCGGCGGTCAGACCGTTTTGTCCTTGCACGAGTTCAATCCAGCGGCCCTTACCACCCTCGTCAAACCGCGCGACGTGCAGGGTGCCATGATCGAGAAGATCACGGTTAGCGGCGCGATTGTTCGGATTCCATCGATCCCGACTGACGAACTTGTAAACGTATTCAAACGCGCCGTCGTCGCTGGTATAGATGACGACACGCCCATCGCGTGCGATCGCATGATGGGCGCTTTCATGGCGGCAACGTCCGAGTGCAGTGCGCTTGACCGGCACCCACGATGGATCATGCGGATCGACTTCAACCACCCACCCGACCTTGTGAAATTCATTCGGGTGCTGCGAGGCGTCGTGGCGTGGATCAAAATTTGGATGGTGATAAACCGGCTTGTCGCGCAGCGTGTAGCGCGTTTGCATCGCGGTTAACGCTGCCCCGCGCGTCGAAAAATAATTTTGCACATTTTCTTCGCAGGTCAGATATGTTCCCCAAGGTGTCGTGCCAATGCCACAATTGGCCATGGTTCCAATCGCCACGAATCCGGTCGGATCGAGCGCTGAGCGCATCAACGCGGCACCCGCGGCCGGACCTGCCAAACGCGTCGGCGTCAGTGCATGCACGCGTCTTGCATAGCGCGACGGCCGGACGATTTTCCAGCCGTTTGGTTCCAGTTTGACTTCCAGAACCGACAGCCCCACGGTGGCGTGCATCTTGCGCACTTTTTCGGCCGACATGTCTTTATCGCCGTCAGGGAACAACCACGTCACGGTCGGATACTCGTGGTTCATTACCAACAACCCGTGATCGGATCGATTCGAGCCGATCGGCAGCGGGAAAAACCACATGCCGTCGTGCATCAACCCAGCTTGCAGCATGGCTTCGTCGGCGCTGTTGGCGCCACCGAATTTCCATCCCGGCCCATCGGAGACTGGGTCGCCGTGCAGGAAAAACGGCGTGGCGGTATAGCCCTCGGCGACCACCACCGTGTCGGCGATAGACGGTGGAACTGATTTGAATGTGAACGGCGCGTGGCGGCCAATCCCAACCGACGTTGCGCAGCCGCCGACCAGACCACTTGCCGCCAGCGCGCTGCCGGCTTTGAGAAAGTCACGCCGCGAAATCGCTTTAGCGACCAACGTTGTCAGGCGGTTTGCACGAGCCATTCGACACCTCAACAATTGATAGAAATCGAAAAAATTGTATTGGGAAACTCCCAAGCAACTGCGCGCAGCCAGCAGGAAGTTCGCCAACTAATACTACGGTGACGACATCATGACACGCGTGTTGCAATACGACGATGACGCGCTGGGTTCCCGCCCCTGTGGCGACTACTTCCAGCCGGCTCGATCAAATATTTGCGCGGCTGCGGCGTAGTTCTTGCCGACTATTTCCATCCTGAGCGGATCGCGCCGGAACGTTCCAAGCGCGTCGAGTTCGGGATTGTTGGACTTGCCGACAATCGGGTACTCGTTGTTGCCTTGTGCAAAGTACGCCTGCGCCTGCGGCGTGGCGAGGTACTCAAGAAACTTGATTGCATTCGCTTTGTTCGGCGCATAGCGCGCAACACCTGCACCGGATATGTTGATGTGCGTACCCCGCGCGTTGGCACCGGTTTGATTTGGAAAAATAACCCCAACCTTGGCGGCGGCGGCTTTGTCCTCAGACTTGTCTGACTTCAACAAGCGAACAAAATAGTAGGTGTTGCCCAGCGCGATGTCGCACTCTCCAGCGGCGACCGCCTTGATCTGGTCAAGATCGCCCCCTTGCGGTTTGCGTGCCATGTTCGCGACCACGGCTCGCGCCCAGTCTTCGGCTTTCGCGGGACCGTGGGCGGCGATGATCGAGCTCAACATCGAGATGTTGTAGGGATGATTACCCGAGCGGGTACAAATCTTGCCTTTCCATTTAGGATCCGCAAGGCTTTCGTAATCGGGCAGCTGCGTCGCATCGACTTTGCCTTTGGCGTAAAGAATCGGCCGCGCACGAATCGAAAATCCATACCAAGACCCATCTTCAGCGCGCAATTCGGGTGGCACCAACGCATCGAGCGAGGCCGACTTCACAGGTTGAAACAGGCCCGCCTCCTTGGCCTTCATGAGGCGACCCATATCAACTGTAATCAATACATCCGCCGGGCTACGTGCAGCTTCGCTTTTCATGCGCTCGAGCAGCGGATCTTCGCCGCCCTCGATGCGATTGATTTTGATGCCGGTGGCTTTTTCAAAATTGCTGTAGAGCGCCTCGTCGGTCTGGTAATGGCGCGACGAATAAAGGTTTAGTACGGGTGCTTGTGCAGCCGCGTTAAGGGCGCTCGTGGCGAGGAAGACGCTGGTCAGTACTGGAAGATATTTCATCGGGGTCTTATGTGGTTCGCAGCGGAGTATTTTCCAATACAAGAATGAGCCTGAACGCGGGTGAGAAGCAGACTATAATGCGAATGATTCTCATTTGTCAACGACTGCCCCGCCGCCATTGCGCAAACAAAACATGACGATTCCCACGAACTCACTACTGCGCATCAATGCGCTCACGTTCGGCTACGCGTCGGCACGAAACGTGTGCCAGTCACTTGATTTTCAAATTCAGGAAGGCGACATTGCCTGCCTGTTGGGTCCAAGCGGTTGTGGCAAAACCACGCTGCTGCGGTTGGTGGCTGGATTTGAGCGACCCTCCGCCGGAAGCGTTTTCCTCCGTGGCCACGCCTTGACCGCACCGGGTGTGTTCATCGAACCAGAACGCCGTGGTATCGGCTACGTGTTTCAGGACGTCGCGCTTTTCCCGCATTTATCCATTGCGCAGAACATCGCCTTTGGTTTGCGGTGCCTCGATGCCTCGACCCAAGCGCAGCGTGTCGAAGAGTTGCTCGGCTTGGTGGGAATGCAAGCATTGCGGGAGCGTTATCCGCACGAACTCTCCGGCGGGCAGAACCAGCGCGTAGCCCTCGCCCGCGCGCTCGCACCGCGCCCTGCCCTGCTACTCATGGATGAGCCGTTTTCCGGACTGGATATTGAACTGCGCGAGAAGCTCGGTCTGGAAGTTCGCTGCCTCCTCAAATCACAAAACACGACCGCGCTGTTTGTGACTCACGATCAACACGAGGCATTTTCAATAGCCGATAGCGTCAGCGTCATGAACGAGGGCGTGATTGAACAAACCGACAGCGCATACAACTTGTACCACCGCCCGAAGTCTCGCTTTGTCGCCGATTTTGTTGGGCAAGGCGTGCTGATCCCGGGCCGCGGCGCGGCCGACGGCATGATCGACACTGAACTCGGTCGCATGCACCCGACCGATGAATCGCGTATCGACGTCCAACCAGGCGCGGCGTACGATGTGCTGCTGCGCCCGGACGATATTCAACATGACGACAACAGTCCATCGACCGCCAAGGTTATGCACAAAGCATTTCGCGGCGCGGACATTCTCTATACGCTGCAGCTTGAAACGGGAACGCAGATTTTTTCGTTGGTACCATCGCACCACAATCACGCGCTCGGCCAGCACATCGGCTTCCGCACCGAGATTGATCACGTCGTGGCGTTTCCTGCTCAGCTACAGCGTTAGCTTCTGAAAGTCATTATTCGGCGGGCGTTTCCAGCCACAATTGCTTGAAAACGCCCGTCCCCGCTAGCGTTTTACTTCCACGCCGCGTTGAACTTCTGCCAGTGTTCCACCGTGTGATGTGCCGTCAAGTAATCGCGCACCACCTTGATTTCAGTTTGATAGTTCACCTCAGAGACAGCGCCGCGCATTAACTGAAAGCGCAGAAACACGAGATAGGTATTCATGACATCGGTTTCGCAGTAATCGCGAATTTGGTTGATTTCGCCGCGCAAATACGCGTTCCACACTTGACTGCCGTCCATACCGAGCTTGCCGGGAAAGCCGCATAACTGCGCCAGCGCGTCGAGTGGTGCACTCGCGCGTGGCTGGTATAGGGCGAGTAAATCCATCAGGTCGAGGTGTCGCATGTGATAGCGACTGATGTAGTTGTTCCATTTGAAATCGCGATCATCTTCACCCATGTCCCAGTATTTCGGTGCGGCCACACCATGCACCAGCGAGCGGTAATGCAGCACCGGCAAATCGAAACCACCACCGTTCCACGACACCATCTGCGGCGTGTATTTCTCAATGCCCTTAAAAAACTGCTGGATGATGTGCTTCTCGTCGTCATCCGGCTTGCCGATGCTCCACGCACGCAGCCCTTCGTCGCTACGCAACACACAGGAAATCGCGCAGACGCGCTGCACATGGAGCGGCAGAAAATCATTGCCCGACTGCTGACGACGCCGCTGGAAAGCGAACTCGGCGACGGCCACCGGGCTGAGCGTGGCATCGAGTTCGTGCAATCGCCGCAACCCGTCAATGTCAGGGATGGTTTCGATGTCAAATACGAGGATGGGTGTCATGCTGGGTCGCTGAGAAGTAATGACGGCATTCTCGCACTCCGGCGCTAGGCCGGAAACACACCCATCGATAAATACCGATCGCCTCGGTCGCACAGCACGTGCACGATCAATGCATCCGTGGTCGCCTTGGCAACTTCGAGTGCGGCAACTAGGCCACCTCCCGACGACACGCCGGCGAAAATGCCCTCCTCCGCCGCCAAGCGTCGGGTCATTTCCTCGCACGCGCTCTGAGTCACCTCGATCACCTGGTCCACACGCAAACGATCAAAGATTTTCGGCAAATACGCGTCAGGCCATTTGCGAATTCCCGGCACGCTGGATCCATCGGCCGGTTGCACGCCGATGATTTGAATGGCCGGGTTCATTTCTTTCAAGTAACGCGACACACCCATGATGGTGCCTGTGGTGCCCATGGTGGCCACAAAGTGGGTGATCTTGCCGTCCGTCTGACGCCAGATTTCGGGGCCGGTGCCGAGGTAGTGTGCCAATGGATTGTCGGGATTCGCAAATTGATCGAGGATCATTCCCCCGCGTTCACGCAAAACGGCGTCTGCCGTGTCACGCGCACCTTCCATACCGATGTTTTGTGGCGTGAGCAGTAATTCAGCACCGAACGCTTTCATCGTCTGTCGGCGCTCGACCGATAAATGCTCGGGCATCACCAGCACCAGCTTGTAGCCCTTAATCGCCGCCACCATTGCCAGCGCGATTCCAGTGTTACCCGAGGTCGCTTCGATGAGCGTGTCGCCGGGTCGAATATCGCCGCGCGCTTCGGCGCGCGAAATCATCGACATGGCCGGCCGATCCTTCACCGATCCCGCCGGATTGTTGCCTTCGAGTTTGGCCCACAACTGGTTGCTGACAGCTACACCGCTGCGCTGCGGGATGCGTTGCAATCGTACCAGCGGCGTGTTGCCAATGGTCTGTTCGATGGTGGTCATCGCATGAATCGTCCGTCACTTGGCGCGCAAATGCGCGCAGAGGCTGGTGATGATTAAAGGGGTCATGGGTGTATTTTCACAGCGCATGCGCCACTTCGCGCCGCGTGATTTCAATATTGTCCAGATTGGTTAAGCCGTTGCCACCGATAATTGCAAGCATGATTAAACCGTCATGAAACCTTAATGAGTACTACCAAACTTCGGTATTGACGAGGCTTTCGAAGCAAAACTGTTTCAAACGCCGCGCCAATGCTGAAAATATATCTACCCCTTTATCGACGACGCTCGACCAAGGAACCTCAGATTCGGAGGACGTATTCATGTGCGTAGGCGATAACTAGAGCGACCTTGCACCTAACGTAAAAGTAAGGGGCTGCGCGCTTTTGCGCAGTCCCGCTTGACTGGCAAGTTATGTAGCTTACCCATCGACCAGCCGACGTAACTCTGCTGCGTAGGAAATCATTTGTTGATTTATTCGGCTCATGTCATCCACTAAAACCTGATACTCGGGGTATTTCCTTTGAAGTTCTTGAGAGGTGATAGTTTTTAACTGGTCTTCGTGTGCAGTGTACCAAGACCGAAATTTTGCTTGCCATCGGGTAAGGTGCGGCCTGAGACCATCGTTTAGTGTTGCCGTCGCGATACGCACCAGTTCTTTTGTACTCGGCTCTTCTTTAATCAAATCGGCAGGAATGTTGCTGACGAGTTCTCGCACTTGCGTGAATAGTGCGTACCAAGAGTCGTAGACCTCAATGATTACATCGTGCTCCGGGTCAATTGGAATCGCGGCCTTGCGCGTGACTAGCTGTGTCCAAATTTTGTGCGCAACTTGGATGTCTTCGATATTTGGCCTTAACTCAACTTTTCCGATTTTTCCTAGATTGATGTCGAGCTTCACAAGTTTGTATCTTTTGATCTTGTGTCTGGCTAGCCACCCAACGCATATCACACTAACTATCACAAGTGCGATGACAAGAAGAGATGCCTCAAGCTTCATGCTCCAACTATCAAAGAAAAATGATAGCTTTAGCAGGACAATTCCGTCTTGTGGCATCAGTGAGTTACTCCACAGACGAGACACTTTGCATTGTATTCCATCATTTCTTGTGAATTGGAAATGAATTTCGC
>JBCKPM010000087.1:0-6991 GCA_038901675.1 Usitatibacteraceae bacterium
ATTGCGACACAGGAAACAGGACGTGTCACATCACACACTCATCTGACCGCGCCAGTCTGACAGAGCGCCAGAGGCATAAATCCGCCACTGGCTTCGTGCCTCCGATCACCGGTGTCACATCCTGCACCGCCGCCGCTGCGCCACTGCGCTGGCCAGCGATAAAGCCGCTCGCCAACTTGCGGCTTGCAGGCGGCTACTGTGTCCCGTGCTCGACCGCGCCAGAGCACATAAACCCGCGCACTGGCTTTGCCTTTCCTGCTATCGCCGTCCCGCCAGCGCCGACTTTTGCCCTTGGCTGGCTTGGGTGCCTGCTGCCCGCCGCCTACGCCGTCGGCGATAAAGCCGCCCACGGCTTCGGTGGCTACGTCGGAGACTTTCCAGTCAGAGCGCTGCGGCGCTGGGTGTTGGCCTCGGCTCGCTGCGCATCGCGGCTGGTGCGCAAGTTCCACCGCCTGAGGTATACCCCCGTTCCAGAAAATGACATAACGCCGCATTTGTGAAAGTGCAGTGCAGTCGTTCCGCTGAAGCTCCACTTGGTGTCCTGCACCGCTGCGCGCCCTGACGGGTTCCAAAATAGGCGTTATGTCAAATTCTTCCACTGGAGAGCGGTCGCACAGCCGTCGGCGCTTCCCGTTCGCTGACGCACCCTACGCGCCGCCGTCTGCACGCCCTTGTAGTGTGCCGAGGTCGTGTTTTCAGTCAGGCGCTTCGCGCAGTGTTTGATCAGTGGCCTGCGGCCAGGCATGTGGTGCGTGCCCCCGCCGCGTACACACCGGCATCGGTACTACGGCGTGCTGGCCCCGAACTCGCCATTTAACAAACGTGGTTACATAATGGTTACATGAAAACAAAGTGGCTGGACGTGAATAAGGCCTTCATCGCTGAAAGCCCTGTAAATACTGGCGCCCTCGACACGAATCGAACGTGCGACCTACCCCTTAGGAGGGGGTAGCTCTATCCACTGAGCTACGAGGGCGTTGCGCGGATTTTACGCACTTTCAATGAGCGACGAACTGGTGGGTGCGCTTTCGCCCCAGTGCAGCAGCAACGCCTCTCGGGACAGTTTGATTTGCGGATGAAAGTGGGATTGTGCCGGTCTCGCTGTACGCGATCCCGCCATCGCTGCGCGACCGCGCTGACGCGCGTCCAAGCGAAGTCCACTGGATGAGGCCCGCGGCTCAAACCGTGCCTTCGCACGGTCGGACGGAGCAGAATCTGAGCGCCATGCAAGGCGCGAAGTAGGCTTAGTCGAACCGGCGAGGGTTCTCATCGACACCCTTTCCGCCAAATAAAAAAGCCCCTCGCGAGGCAGTTTTATTTGGCGGAGAGAGTGTCCGCCTATAAACCGTCCAATGCCATCCATAAAAGTCTAATCGCCGCGCGTTTCATAGAGCGAGAATCGCGCGAAGTGTCTTGACAAGTCCAACGCCGTCCGGCACTATCCTAAAACATAACGTGGGTATAGACGGGGGTAAAGATGAAGCGCCAATGGCTCAGGCTATCAACAAAGGAAGTGGTCAATAAGAGAAAGCCCGGCTACTACTGCGACGGCGGCGGGCTGTATCTCCAGGTGAGCGAAGCCGGCAGCAAGTCATGGATATTTCGCTTCGCCATGAACGGCAAGGAACGGCAGATGGGGCTGGGCCCGTTTCATACCGTTACGCTTGCCGACGCGCGCATAGCAGCCGCCGACTGTCGCAAGCTGCTCCTGCGCCAGATAGACCCCATCGAAGCGCGCGACGCCGACAAGACCCGCAAGGCCCTTCAGGACGCGCGATCGATTACCTTTGCCGAGTGTGCCGCGGCCTACATCCGGGCGCATCGCTCAGACTGGAAAAACGCGAAGCACGCCGAGCAGTGGACAAACACGATAGAGACCTACTGCGGCAAGATCATCGGCTCCCTGCCGGTTCAGGACGTGGACACCGGCCTAGTGGTGAAGGTTCTAGATCCGATCTGGACGGCCAAGCCGGAAACCGCGAGCCGGTTACGCGGGCGCATTGAATCGGTACTCGATTGGGCGCGGGTGAGCGGCTATCGCACCGGCGACAATCCCGCGCGCTGGCGCGGGCACCTAGATAACGTGCTTCCGGCACTGAAAAAGAAACTGCGGGTGAAACACCATCCGGCTTTGCCGTTCGATCAGATGGGTGCCTTCATGGAGTCGCTGCAAGCTCAGGAGGGTATTGCGACCCGCGCGCTGGGATTCCTGATTCTGACCGCTGCGCGTACCGGTGAAGTGATCGGCGCGAAGTGGGACGAGTTCGACTTGAAAGCGGCGCTATGGACGATCCCGGCATCGCGCATGAAGGCCGGCACAGAGCATCGAGTACCGCTGTCACCGAAGGCAGTCAAGATCATTCGCACCCTGGAGGCGAGCCGCCAGAGCGAATACGTGTTCCCCGGACAGAAGGCTGGCAAGCCGCTTTCCAACATGGCAATGCTGGAACTGCTCAAGCGCATGGAACGGACTGACCTGACCGTTCACGGCTTCCGCTCATCGTTCCGCGACTGGACTGCGGAGCGCACCAACTACCCGCGGGAGGTTTGCGAGATGGCGCTCGCGCACACGGTAAGCGATCAGGTGGAGGCTGCGTATCGGCGCGGCGACCTGTTTGAAAAACGCCACCGCCTCATGCTGGAATGGTCGAAGCATTGCGACAACATCAAGCACACCGGCAAGGTGATTTCGTTAGCCCGCAACTTATCCCGCGTAAAACTGAGCTACCTGCGGGAGAAACCTGCAATATCGCATTAGCCGCTGACGCCATCCACGCTTGCGCAGCACCGACTTCCCTAACCCAGTAGTCGTCCTCGCCGTATACGCGCATGAATTGCTGCCCTTGCGCGAGGAGCTCTTCAATTCGTTTTGTGATGTGCTCTTGCATAGGATAATGACGGCTAACGAGTGGAGCTAACCGGCCTGCGCGGCTTTTCGCGCAGGTCCGGTTGAGCGTAGGGTTATGCGTCTGTGCCTCACGGTCTAGAACTCATAGCGTGCCACGCCAAGAGGCAGGCGCGAATAGCATATTTTTGGATTTCCTGGATGTGGCGCATAGACCGTACCGATGTCGATTCTGTGAACAACCTTTCCCGCGAAGAGCGCGCTTAGTTCGGCAACACGGTCGCGAAACCGATATACACCCTGATTCTTCAGCTTTCCGAAAACCACAAGGAACTCGTCGTTCTCCGCTATCGCTTTGCGTAGCGCAAGATCACAGATTGCATCGTTTGGGGCAGCCGTTTTGTCCTTCTTGGTGTCGATCCGCGAGTAAAGATTCAGCATAAGAATCTTGCCGATGTGGGGAAGGCACTCGAAAACAAACCGCTCAATGTATTGGACCGTCTTGTCAGCGGACTCTGCATTGGCGAGACTGGGGTTCTGCCCCACAACACAAAGAGTCTTACCCGACGGCCTGTCCAAGAACGGTAGATGAAGCATGGACCTGTGCTCACCGTCAGCGGAAAAGACTGCTTCGATTCTTGCGAGATCAACTTTAGCGAAGTGAGGAATTCTCATTGGGATGAAGACGCATAACGTAGAAGTAACCGGCGCTGCGCGGCTTCATCGCGCAGCGTCCGTGTTGATGGATGAGTTAGACCTCACCGCCCTTGCCCGAGAATACCTGCGGCCTCGGCTTTCGCTGCAAGGAAGTTGATAAAGGCGGAGCAAGCCACAACCATGTACTTTGCCTCGTCATAGCCTACGTTCGATTCTTCTAGCATGGCGTGACGAATGCCACCTTCATCGCTCGTGTATCCGTAGAGGCTAAGCAAGCCGGCCCTCATGCCTCCGTGCAATGAAACCTTCTTGCCAAGTTCGGTCAACGCGCCCGACAAACCCTGTGAGTCTGCCGTTCCGAGTTGCTTCACCAAAGCTTCCACCGCGCTAATCGACTCCTTGATTGAGTTCCTATAGTCCGGGTCGGGGCGCTTGCCGAGCAGCTGAAGTGCGCTCTCGATGTGTGCGTGAGCGCCCGCCAGCCCTGTTCTAGAAGTAGTCGCTAATGCGGACTCGATTGCCGCGACCTCAGCTGGGTTTGATAGCGGCGTGAGTTCATCGCCAATAAATCGATAGCCGGATAGCTCTTCTTCAAGTATGCGATTAAAGACCACACGAAGTTGGTCCTTTCGTAAACCCTGACGAGCTTTTGCCTTCTCGTACCAGTCGACAATGAATTCGACATAGTCGTACACCTCATACCAAGTCAGGCTATAAAACTGCTTTTTGAGCCGCTCCTGACGCGGGATGTTGTACAGCGGAAGTTCATCGACCGGTAGCTTGTAGAAGAACTGGGAGCTCAGCTCAGCGATACGCATCCAGCCCGAATCCCCATCATTGAAGAGCGAGAATATAAAGTTCCAGATCGAGTTTTTCAGCGGTTGCGACATTGATTCGAGCTGAATCACCGTGGATGCCTCGACTGCGCCAATTCGTTGGGAGAACCGTTTCATATTTTGATGACAACGCCGTGAGTGGGTGAGGTCTAACGTAAAATTGAGGGGCGCCGCGCTTTTGCGGCGTCCCTCTCGAATGCAGGGTTAGCCGCTTTACTACGCAATGTCCACTCCGCTCGCAAAGCGCTTTATGAATTCAATTGTTGATGCTGACGCGAAATTGACCCAGGGTGCCGGAATGCGTTGACCCACTCGCAAGCTCCGTAAACTGTTGCCAGCTATAGTATTTCAGAGGTTGGTGATGGGTCAGTAAAAATCAGCAGCTTGGGTCAATTTCACGTCAGCGCCAACAGTCGGCATCAGCAGTGCCGCACGCGCCTGCGTCAACTTGATGCGCTTGGCCGCCGGTGACAGCAACCCATAGTGACGGATACGCTTGATTCCCGTCGGCAGTACATGCAGATAGCCTCTCTTCGCGACCCTCCAGCGTTTTCTTGCTCGAACTCATCGGGCGCTCCCCCGCTAGCGCCCAGAAGCAAACTTCAGGATGTACTTCGCGGAGAACTGCTCGTGCCGCATTCGTCTCCAAGAGATAGCGATCAACTTCCTCGATCTTCCTGCAAATCGCAAACGACTGCGCAGATACGCTGCGTCCGACCTCAGCCAAGTTCTTTCGCCTCGCCTCGACGACATCCGACGCCGCCACTGCAGCACGGCTTGGCACTGAAAACACACTCGGCGACCGCTTTCCGAGCAACTTGCGCGCGAACGCCTCGCACGGTTGGGTAGGCACAGCTTTTGACGGCACTCCGATGGGAATATCAATGCAAATCCTTTTTGCGTTCGGATACGCACGCACCAGATCGCCGATGTTCGAATCGACACGATATTTAAGCGTCCCCCCAGATCGAGAAATTGAAAGCCAGCCAGCCCTACAACCGTCTACGCCGATAAAGGTCACCGAGAATCTCCCATCGCGGGCTAGAACCCTTGGGGCACTAATCCAAGGGTGTTGATCGACTCATTCACGGATGACAATTGCTCGTGGATACGCAGCACCTCTTGGTAGTCCCAGCATTTAAACTTGCTGCTTAACTGGTGAATTGCGGCAGAGTGCTTTTTGATGCGCTCAATCTGCGACTTGTCCGATACCGCAACCACACCTTGAACCGCAGGGTTGTTTAGCGCCTTGATAAGATTCATGAGCAAGCTGTCGATCGAGCCCTTCGTCTGCACCTCGAAAACGTACACAACTCGACCCATGTTTCCGATGGTGGCCTCCCAAAGGGTATCCACCTTGGAGCCATCCGCGACCTTGATTTCAATCTTGGATTTGAACCCAAGCCAAGTCCCAATCTCCTGCAATTTATCTCTAACTTCGTTGTGGATAAACTCCGACTCGCCAGCTATGGCGGGTAAATCTGCGGCGGCGGTGTCTTGTTTGCCCTTTGCGTAAACCTGATTTAGGTTGTCTTCGACCTGCAGCTCATCCCAGATAAAGAAGTCGACGCGCAGGAGATTTGCTTTCGCCTCCCCTGCTGCTTTTAACTCTTTTGCAATCTCACCCGCTGTTCTCGAAAGTTCAACGTACCGCTTGCCAGTGAGCTGATAGTTGTATCGCGGGAGATTCGGAACACCAAGGTAATTCAAACTGGCGTAGGCGCGTCGGTTCCAAATCATGCACTGATCTGGGTGGGCGAAGCAGAGTAACTCGCTCATCATCGCAGGCCCGACTCCCTTTATCGCTCCCCGAAAGCGATCCCAACGCTTTTCGACTGACGCAGTCCCCCAAACGAGTTCGGCGAATTCCTTACGTACCGCAGCGAGCCCGTTATTTTCAATCAGTTTGTCTACAACATAGTCCTTGTTCCCCCAAATTAGCATCGCCCACAATGGAGATATGTATTCGTACAACGCGTCTCGATTCATCGAGAGCAGCTTTTCCTTGGTCCAATGCGAATAGCGCTTGATATGTTTTTCGCGGTTCGCCCATAGCTGCCGCTGGTCAGGGCTTTTCTTCTTTAAGCGGGCCAGATATGCCGCAATATGCTTTTTAAGCTTTTTCGTATCCACACTTCGCTCCTAATAACGTTATCTGGGCCATCCAATCAGCGAGCTGGCCGACAAAACTACCGATTCAAAAGACGTGACTTCCGCGCCTACGATTTACGGTGTTCCAGAGAAGATTCCAATGCGCTCACACTCTTCCAAATAAGCTCGCTTTAGAAAATTGCACTCTGCGTATGGATGGCTCTTCGTTTGCCGCGCCAATGAATTCAGGAAGTCGGCTGGGCACCGTCCGTCTTCCTGCCATTCATCTAAAACCTGTGTCAACCAATACTTGCCGTCGTTTTCGGCGCATAGCTTGTTGGCGCGGCTTTATCGCGCCAGTCCGGGTTGAATGTAAAGTTAGGCTTGATGTCTTGCAAGATGGAAATTATTCACCCGCATGAGCAGTAAGAAACAATGACTTTTCAAGCGATACAAAAAAGTCTTGGTACTGCTTTGGATCCTCGACCGGCGTGATATTGAATTGAGCATTCGCGCGTACCAACATACGGTCATTTCCCTTTGATCTAACCGAAACGGTTAT
>JBCKPM010000088.1:0-6967 GCA_038901675.1 Usitatibacteraceae bacterium
TCGAAATGGTCGAGCTTTGATGGATCTAGGTGCCTGGCAGGCCTAAATACGCAACGCCTGGATACGGACTTGATGCTCCGTTGTGTGTGAAATTGGCCGGATAAACGCCCAGATATCGAGGCGAGTGCATGCCATCGCTTTAGGCGATAATCAGCGGTTGGTAGCGACCTGACAATCAACGGCCACGAGACTGCGCGACACTAGCGAGCCTAGCCTGCAGGCGTCTATGACCAACACAATCGGCGAACACACTGAGAGCGCACGAGTGGCTGAGACAAAATCATTATCGGGGACGCGCGTGATGGTGATCGACGATTCGAACACGATTCGACGCAGCGCCGAGATATTTCTGATGCAAGCAGGATGTCAGGTCATCCTTGCGGAAAACGGCTTCGATGCGCTGGCGAAAATCTCTGATCACCAACCCGACGTTATTTTTGTCGACATCATGATGCCCCGGCTTGACGGTTACCAGACCTGTGCGCTGATCAAGAAGAGCGGAAAACACAAAACGACGCCAGTCATCATGCTGTCGTCCAAGGACAGTCTGTTCGACCGCGCACGGGGACGCATGGTTGGGTCAGACGAGTACCTGACAAAACCGTTTTCAAAAGACAGCTTGCTGAAAGCGGTTGAAACCCATTTGGCAGCCAGTAGTGCGGCAAGGGACGCCGCGTGACACGTTCGACGTCGTAAACCCAGATTGAAAACTAATTCTGAATTTGCATGATTGGAGTATAAAAAATGGCCGTAAACAAGATTTTGGTTGTTGACGATTCGCCCACCGAACGTACGTTTCTTGAGGGGTTGCTGGTCAAGGCGGGTTTTACCGTCATCCATGCCGCGAGCGGCGAGGAAGGGGTTGAAGTCGCCAAGCGCGAACAGCCGGATCTGGTGTTGATGGACGTGGTGATGCCGGGTCTCAACGGCTTTCAGGCCACGCGCGCCCTCACCAAGGAAGAATCAACTAAGCATATTCCGGTATTCATCTGCACCACCAAAGACCAGGAGACGGACAAGATCTGGGGTATGCGCCAAGGTGCCAAGGACTACATCGTCAAGCCGGTCATTGCCGCCGATCTGATAGCCAAGATCAAAGCGCTCGGCTAAGCCTTCTGACCACTGGGCGGTAGACCATGGCGCGTAAATCGAGTCTGCGGGAATTTCAACGAAGCCTTGCAGAGCGTTTGCGCGATCCGTCGAAGTTGCGCGCGTCCAAGCTCGGGTTCCAGGTCGGCGATGAAAACTGGTTTGTGTCCTTGACCGATGTGGCTGAAGTCATTCCCGTGCCGGTATTCGTTGCGGTACCGCAAACCAAACATTGGTTTTTGGGCGTGGCCAACGTTCGCGGCAAGCTGTTCGCGGTGGCAGATTTTTCAGCCTTTCAGGGGCGTCTACCCACGACGCAAAACCTGGAGCAGCGGGTGGTGTTGCTCAACGAGCGATTGCTCGAGTCAGCCGGAATCGTGGTCAGTCGCATGTTGGGGTGATTCTGTTGGACATCGAAATGCCGCGCATGGATGGATTCGAATTCGCGCGCAATGTGCGAGCCGATGCCAGAACCAAACACATTCCGATCATCATGATTACATCGCGCACCGCCGACAAGCACCGCGCCCGCGCCCTTGAGCTAGGCGTCAACGAATACATGGGTAAACCATATCAGGAAGAGCAGTTGCTGCAACTGATACGTCAGTTGACCCAGCAATCAGCCGCCGCTTGATTTTCAAGCTCGTTTAAGGGCGGGGTGTTCCAGCACTTTTTGCTCGAAAATGCCCGCCGTTGCTGGAGTTTTGTTTCTCGACAACCGCGCAACGTCGCCAGTGCGCCGTAGGCTTTCAGATTTTCCTAATGCGCCCGCCAGTCGACGCTGCCGGTGTAGGCTGTGGCCAACACCAACACGCCAAAGCCGATGCGATACCACGCGAAAATCGTGAAGTCGTGGGTCGAAACGTAACGAATCAGCCAGCGCACCACGACAAACGCGGAGACGAACGCGGCGACAAACCCGACCGAGAAAGCCGGAATGTCGGCGACCGACAGCAGGTCACGCGCTTTCCACAACGAGTAGAACGTGGCCGCGAATAAGGTTGGGATCGCGAGAAAAAAAGAAAACTCAGTTGAGCAACGTCGCGACAGACCAAAGAACAGGCCGCCGATAATCGTCGCGCCCGAGCGCGAAGTACCTGGGATCAATGCCGCGCACTGCGCGAGCCCCAGCTTCAGCGCGTCCTTCCAGGTGAGCTCGTCCACTGAGTCGACGAGTCGCGTCGGCGTCTGCGCCAAGTTGCCGAGCCGCCTTTTGTACCAAAATTCGGCAAACAGAATAATGAAGCCGCCGATGATAAAGGCGAGGGCGACTGGCAGCGGGTGAAATAACAGCGCCTTGATTTGCGTGTGAAAGGCAAGACCGAGTATCGCCAAGGGCAAAAACGCGATGAACAAGTTGAGCGCGAAGCGTTGCGCCAGCGGTTCGCTCAAGATGCCTGAAAACGTCGATATCAGCCGCGCGCGGTACTCCCAGCAGACCGCCATGATGGCTCCGGTCTGAATGAATATCTCGAATACCTGACCTTTTTCATCGTTGAAGTCGAGCAGGTGGCCCACCAATATCAGGTGCCCGGTGGAAGAGACTGGCAGAAATTCAGTGAGTCCTTCGACGACGCCGAGGATGATGGCTTTGATCAGGATGGCGATGTCCAAGCACGACTCCGTGGAAACTGTGTGGCGATTATAGGTATGGAACGACATACCCACAGCGCCAATTTACTTTTGCCGGAACACTAGGCGCTCAGCGTGCAGCTCGATGTCAATTGCACGCACGTTGCTGCCCAATCGTCGCGTTTGTTCGACGGTGAGCGTGTAAATCGGCCGCTCCTCCATGACCTGTCGGACAATCTGTGACGCCGTCTTTGACAGCGCCGCCGACAGAGCGTCGGGGATGTGGTCGACTTGTACACGATCGACACGCGCATCCGACAAGCGAATACTTTGCGTGCCCGTGTCGAATCGCGGCACGCCGGAAACGCTGACGCTGCCCCATAACGAGCGCTCAGTCGCGTTAACCAAGGACGGTAGCCGCAGGTCGAGATCCACTGACACCACCAGCCGCCCCGTTGTCTGGCCGCTGCCGCTTGGCGCGCCCGCGACGCGCGGTCGTAGCAGCGTGACGCGCACCAGATCGGCAATATTGCGCTCGAACGGAAAGTGCTTGCCGAGGCGCTCGTTGATGTCCGCGTAAGTCACGCCAAATTCGCGAGGCCAAAGCGAAAGCAGCGAACAACCGGCCAGCAGCAGTGCCGCCGCTGCGCACGCTAGGTGCCGCCAATGGGATCGCTTATTCGCCTGCGGCATTAATCTTCAACGCGCGTCAGTGGGTCGCGTTGGCGGCAAGTGTGGGTCAGCCGCGCGCTGGTAGCGGGAAAACCAGTCACGATACGGCTGTAACGAGCGCAGCAACGCGTCTTGCAGGTCACTCAGTTCGGCATTTTCCTTGCCGTCTGCCGCCGCGGCATCCAGTTCGCGTTGCGCGATGTGGTCCTCAATTCGTCGTGCAACGTCGGCCGCCGCGTGGGCACCCAACATCGCCGCCATGCCTTTAATCGCGTGGAGCATGGACTTGGCCTCGGTCGGCTGCGGCGACGACAGGGCAGCGCCCAGCCCGGCCGCTAGTTTTTTGTACTCGGACTCAAACAGTGTCCCCAGATGCGCCAATTTGTCGGGCGCGTTGCCAAACAGACTGATAAGTTTTGCCTCATCCATCGCCGCTAGCGGGGCGGCTGCGGTCGGTGCGCGGTATTGCTGCAAGTGGGTGAGCACGAAGTCGCGGATGGCGGCAGGTAGCTGGATGGCATCCTGCGAAAAGCGCGCAGCGATGGTCTCGGCATCAAGCGCGCCATTAGCGACAAAAATCGCTGTCATCGCCCGCCCGGGCTTGTCCTCGGGCTGGTCAACGCCTTCGTGGCAGTAGCCGGATTCGAGCGAATACCGAAGTGCTCGTTGGTCGCCGCTTTTTTCGTAGCAGAGCTGAAATCCGCATAGTTCGCCTTGGCGGTCGGCCCACACATAAAGGTCAAAAAACGCATTCTAAAACCAGCGACGGTGACGATTGGCTTCATATTGTTTGGCGTTGGGAATTTCGATCAACATTACAGTCTCGTCCGGCGCTTGACCTAGAGGGCGTTGAGTTTGTCGAGCAACTCGCGGGTCTGTTCCGGATCGCCCGAGCGCATGATTGCGGCGACCAAATCCACGATCGCTGAAACGCTCGTCATCAGCACTCGCTGTTTGACCAATAGCAAATTTGCCGGGGGCATCGAAAACTCCCGCAGCCCGAAGCCGAGCAACAGTCGTGTCAATGACACGTCGCTCGCCATTTCGCCGCAGACGGTGACCGGCACCTTCGCCAGATTGGCCTGTTCAATGACGCTGGCAATCAAATGCAGTACTGCCGGATGCAGCGGGTCATACAAATGGGCAACCTTGTCATCGGTGCGATCTATCGCCAACGTGTACTGAATCAAGTCGTTGGTGCCGATCGACAAGAAATCCAACTTAGCCAGAAAGATTGGAACGGCAATCGCGGCGGCAGGAATTTCGATCATGCCGCCCACCGGAACCTTGTCGTTGAACTGCTTGCCTTCGGCGCGCAACTGGGCTTTGGCAACGTCGATGGCGGCGAATGTTTGGCGGATTTCGACTACGGACGCCAGCATGGGAATCAGAATTCGTACGTCGCCGAAGCAAGCTGCTCGAAGTATGGCGCGCAGTTGGGTGTTGAAAAGTTGCGGCTCGGCGAGGCAGTAACGAATTGCTCGGAGCCCCAGCGCCGAGTGGCCACTGGTCGCAAGCGACGGATCGAGCGACTTGTCGGCACCGGTATCGAGGGTGCGAATTACCACGGGCTGATTCTTGAGACCCTCGGCGACCGCCTTATACGCCGCAAATTGCTCATCCTCAGTCGGCAGGTCGCGGCGATTCATAAACAAGAACTCGCTGCGAAACAGGCCAACACCGGCAGCACCAGACTGGCGCACCGCGTCGAGATCGGATGGCAATTCGATGTTCGCGTGCAGCGCCACGCTGACCCCGTCCAGTGTTTCGGTCGCGGCGGCTCGGAGCCGACCGAGCTTTTGCTTTTCCAGTTTCCACTGTCGCTGCCGGAGCCGGTATTCGGACAGCACCGTCTCATCCGGATCGACGATGACCACGCCCTGTGTGCCATCGACGATGATGACTTCATCTTCGCGCACCAGCTCGCGCGCGGTATGCAGCGCGACCAGCGCCGGGATGCCCAAACTGCGCGCCAGAATTGCCGTGTGAGAGGTGCGTCCGCCCAAGTCGGTGATGAATGCGGCGACTTGATGGTCTTTGAACAGGATGACGTCGGCGGGAGACAGGTCACGGGCAACCAGAATCGTGTCCTCGGCGCGTTCGCGCAGCTTTTCGGGCACCGCTCCCCCTTGCCCGGAGAGCGCGGCGATCACGCGTTCGGCCACTTGGCGCACATCGGTTCTGCGTTCGCGCAAGTACTCGTCCTGAACCTCTGCGAACTGGGCGAGCAACTCATCGACGCGCAGTTTGAGTGCCCATTCCGCGTTGCAACTTTCGCGCGCAATGATGGTGCACGGCTCCGCCGAAAGCGTGGGGTCGTCGAGCAGCATGCGGTGGATGGTGACAAACGCGGCGATGTCGCCGGAATGGGCATCGAGCTTATGCGCGGCGATGAGGTCCACTTCGAGTTGGTCGAGCTCGGTGCGCACAGATTGGACGGCGCGCTCGAAGCGCTTGATCTCTTGCGCGACAAAGGCTTCCGGGATGGAATAGTGATCGACTTCGAGCGAGGCGTGGCTGACCAGATGCGCGTGGCCGATGGCAATGCCGCCGGAGACGCCAAGACCGTGCATAGAAAAACTCATCGGGGCGGCCCTTCAGATTCGGTCGAAGCGAGCACTTGACCCCGAGCACAGGCAGTCGTTTTCTGGCCAAACGTGCGCGGCGGCCGCGTCGTACGGGCGGCCTTGCTGTCGCTTGTCGGAACCATAAGGCTTGCGTTCGGCATGTTCATCCCGTCAGTCGGCGCTATTCGCTCTCGCCGAACTTGTCGTTGACTAGCTGTATCAATGCAGCCATCGCTTCAGCTTCATCAGCACCCACGGCCTCAATTTCGATTACGGTTCCTTTGCCGGCCGCCAGCATCATGACACCCATGATTGACTTGGCGTTGACGCGTCGCGTTGCCTTGGTCACAAATACATCGCTTTGGAACTGCGCAGCAGTCTGGGTGAGTTTTGCGGAAGCTCGTGCATGCAATCCGAGTTTATTGGTGATCTCGATGTGCTGATTGAGCATACCTAGCCTGTACCGTTCGGCTGAACGCAACCGGTCGACGGCATTCTGATTACGCCCTCTCTGGCTCCCGTCGTCGCGCGTTCGATGAGCTCGGCCATGGGTCGCTCGCGGTAGGTCAGGGCGCGAATCAGCATTGGCAGATTGATGCCAGACACGCCTTCGATGCGTCCCGCCTCAAGCAGTTTGCAGGCAATATTGGACGGGGTCGCACCAAAAATGTCGGTCATGATGAGAATGCCGTCACCCTGATCGAGGAAGCGAATAAGATCGCGCCCCTGCGGCAGGATGGCGTCGGGCTCGTCATGTACGGTGACACCCAGCTGGCGCAGGTACAACGGTCGCTTGCCGACGACATGGGAGGCGCAGTGAATAAGGCTTTCGCCCAGGGTGCCGTGGGCAATAATCAAGAGTCCAATCATGCGAAGATTTTAGCGCATCGCCACCGCGCACCTGCCGCTGCCGTCCCCACCTGCGCCGTGATCAGGCGTGAGCTGCCCGAAAAACAGTCGCCGACTAGAGATCCTCATCGTCTTCGTCCGACGCGCCACCCTTGATTTCGTACAACCAGCAAATTTTGCGCGTGTCAGGGCCGGACAGCCGATCGCCCATCAACCCG
>JBCKPM010000089.1:0-6927 GCA_038901675.1 Usitatibacteraceae bacterium
AAGTCTAAAAACCCACAACAGGACGGAAAAGGTAATATTCGGCATTATTTCGAGCCGCCGCGCTTGCATTGATCAAGGCTATCACGATAGCATCGCGTACGCCACGCTTGTAATATGAAACGCATGATGGCTGCGGTCTGGCGTGCATGGCGGCCAATGCGACATACTCTGGGAGCTTTCGATGGCAGTAGTTAAAGCCGAGCAGTTGGGTACCGCCCTGATCAATCACGGGTTTCTCAAACAGGTCAAACTCAATGAAGCCCTCGCCGAGCAGAAGCGTACCGGGCGCATGCTGGGTCGCGTTCTGATCGAAAACAATTACGTCACCGAAGACCAGCTAGCGCGCGTCATCGCCGAGCAGCAGGGGTTTCCCTACATCGATCTGCGCCGTTTCGAGGTCATTCCCGACGTCGTCCACGTACTCACCGAGGTTCAGGCACGCCGGTTCAAGGCGCTTATTCTGGAAGATCGCGAAGACTCCTATCTCGTGGGTTTCACCGACCCATCCAATTTGCGCGCCCAGGACGAACTTGCAGCGCTGGTCGGGCGGCCGATCTACGTCGGCGTCATCACCAACGAGCAATTCAGCAAGACCGCCGACCGCATCTATCGCAAGAAGGATCAACTTGATGAATACGCCAACGAGGCCAGGCAGGAGATCGAGCGCGACAGCGGCGTGGTGGACCTCAGCCAGTTGCAGTTTTCCATCGACGATGCCGATGCCCCGGTCATCAAGTTCCTGCAGACCGTGTTCGACGAAGCCGTGCAGATGCGCGCCTCGGACATCCATATCGAGCCGGAGGAAAACAAGCTGACGGTTCGCTTTCGCATCGACGGCCAATTGCATGAGCAGGTGCAGACCGATCTGCGTATTGCCTCGGCGCTGATGGTCAGGCTCAAGCTCATGGCCGGCCTCGACATCGCCGAAAAGCGCTTGCCGCAGGATGGCGGCATCTCGATACGAACAAACGACAGGCGCATCGATGTCCGCCTGTCGACCATCCCCACGCTGTTTGGCGAATCTGCGGTCATGCGCTTGCTGATCCAGAGCCAGGGTCTGCGTGAGCTTGAGAGTTCGGGTATGCCGGCGCCGATGCTGCAAAAATTCAAGAAAATGATCCAGTCCCCGCATGGCATCGTGCTGGTGACGGGGCCCACGGGCTGCGGCAAGACCACGACATTGTATGGCGCGCTGCAAATACTTAATCAGCGCAACGTCAAGATACTGACCGTGGAAGACCCGGTCGAGTACCGCATCGCGGGCATCAACCAGGTACAGGTCAATGAAAAAATCAACTTGACCTTTCTGCGCATGCTGCGCTCCTTTCTGCGGCAGGATCCGGACATCCTGCTGGTCGGGGAGATCCGCGACCACGAAACCGCTGAAATTGCCGCCCGCGCCGCCATGACTGGGCATCTGGTGTTGTCGACACTGCACACCAACGATGCCGCCAGCACGCCGGGGCGCCTGCTCGACATGGGGCTTCCCGGCTTCCTGATCGCCTCGACCCTGCTCGGCGTGGTCGCGCAGCGCCTGCTGCGCGTCATCTGTCAGGACTGCTCCGATACTTACCAGCCGGCCAGCGACGAACTCGCCTGGGCTTCGCATTTTTATGGCGCCGAAGCGGCGAAGATCAAATTCCGCAAAGGCAAGGGATGCTCGCGTTGCAACAGCACCGGCTTCATCGGCCGCACCGCCGTATATGAACTGCTCGAAATGACCAATGCCCTGTCCACCATCATCCACAAGGGCGACCCGATCGAGTTCGAGAGCGCCGCGCGTGATGCGCTGGGCACCGACTGTCTCGAGCGCAACGCGCTCAACCTGGTGGCCAGCGGCCAAACCACCATTGCCGAAGCGATGAGCGTCGTGACATTGGCCGAATTCTGATTCTCCAACAGGACAAGACGTCATGGAAGTCTTCGAGTACAAGGGTCGCACCAAATTCGGCGAAGTCATGACCGGCACGATCGAGTCGCCCAGCCAGGACGCCGTCGCCAAATGGATGATTGCTGCCGGCATTTCGCCGGTCAGCATCAGCGCAAAGCTTGACAAGTCTCAGGGGTACCCCGAATGGCTACGCAGGTTAATGGAGGTAGGCACGCTATCGGTGCGCGACCTGCTGTTGTTTACCCGCCAGATGTACACCATGATCAAGGCCGGCGTACCCATGATCCAGGCACTCTCCGGCATCCAGAAATCAACCTCGAATCAGGCGATGGTCAAGATAGTGCGCAATGCGCGCGCCGACCTGGAAAAGGGCGCCGATCTCAGCACCGCCTTTTCCCGCCACCCGAAGTTTTTCAACGAATATTACGTCAGCATGATTCGTGTCGGCGAAAACTCGGGGCAGCTCGAGGAAATATTCAAGCGCCTGTCCGACCAGATCAATTTCGAAAATCACATGCAGAAGAAGATCAAGAGCGCAATTCGTTACCCGATCTTCGTCTTGATCGCCATCTCGATCGCCATCGGCATCCTGACCATTTTCGTGATTCCCGTCTTCGCCACGTTTTTCGCCAAGTTTGGCACCACGCTGCCGCTCATGACAAGGATCCTGATCGACACGTCCGAGTTCGCGGTGAATTACTGGTGGGTCGTGGTGGGATCGTTTGCCGGCGCTTTCTTTGGATTCAGAATGTATACCCGCAAGGGGGCCGGGCGTTATCGCTGGGATCGGTACAAGCTGAAGATCCCCATCATCGGCAGCATCCTGCAAAAGGCCACGCTGGCCCGTTTCTGTCGTGCCCTCGCCACGGCGAGCAAGAGCGGCGTGCCCCTGGTGCAGGCGTTTACGCTGGTGTCGCGGGTCGTCAACAACGCCTATTACGAGGAGCGGATCCTGGCCATGCGCGCCGGTGTCGAGCGCGGCGAGAGCATGCTAAGTGTCGCCCAGTCCGCCGGTATTTTCACGCCGCTGGAGTTGCAGATGATATCGGTGGGCGAGGACACGGGCGAGATCGACGCCATGCTCTCCCAAGTGGCCGACATCTACCAGGAAGAAGTCGAATACGAAATAGGTCGCCTGAGCGAGACCATGGAACCCATCCTGATGGCCGCCATGGGGGTGCTGGTGCTGATCCTCCTGCTGGGTATCTTCCTGCCCATGTGGCAGTTGGGCGCTGCCGTCAAGGGAGGGCCGAAGGGTTGAACCCACGCGGCGATGGCATTTTGCCCCGGGCCAAATGACCAAATTGTTTCTTGCTGCCGCCGGTTTGGTGTTGATCGTTGCCGGAAGCGGCTTGATCTTCGCCGGTTCGCAGTCGTATCGCAAACTGCGAAAAGTGCTGGAGCGCCCGTGGCGCATTGAACGGCTCATTTACCGGCATCATCGCTTGTTTGGCGGCATCGTCGTCGCCGGTGCGCTGACATTGTTGCTAATGCTCGGCATGTATCACGGCCAGAAATTCGCATCCAGCGCCGCGCATCTCTCGCGAGGCGCATATTTGGTGGAACTGGCTCGCGTCGCCCTCTGGATATTTGCCGCCTTTGCGCTGCTCATCGGCATCGTCATCGCCATCCGCCCAAGCGCAATCAAGAGGTTCGAGGTACTGGCCAACCGCTGGATCGAGCCTTTGCCAACCGTCGCACTAGCATCGGAGACCCAGCCTCAAAAGCCTGTTGGCACCCTGTCGCGTACTCCGATCCGTGTCGGGTTGCTGCTGCTGCTGATAGGGATATCCTGCCTGCTCTCGGCTGCCAGAATGCATGCTGGCTGAATGGCTGTATCGCTTGAGGCCAGAAAGGCGATCCGCCCGGCTCAACGGGTTAACTCCCCTTCGATCCGCTGAGCGGCCCGATCAAGCCCTTCCAATATTGGTTTGGCAACCTGCTCCGGAAACCCTGCGGGAAGTTCCGCAGCCACCGTGCTGATTACCTTGGGTGTCGCCGCGATCACCTCATCAACGATCAGTTTCCCGGATACTTCAATACCACATGCCTTGGCCGTTGATTCGAAGTGGCGGCGCTGAAGCTCGATCCATTTGTAGTGCCGGTTCTTGCCAGTGAGCGCCATGGCCATCTTGACCTTCTTCTCTTGCAGGAGACCAGGGCCGCTGCCTAGTACCGGGTAAGCGGAAAGTATGTCGTAACGCGGCGTCAATTGATAACTCCCATGGGGCTCCAGGAAAATGCTGAAGTTCTTAGCGTGACCGTCGATGGCGCATAACATCCAGAAGACCATTTGCGTCTTGAAGAAGGCAGCACGATCGGCTTCGGCATTGGCGGAGCCGAGCAATAGTTTCATGATGGCTTCGACACCCGGCCCGCCGTTTTTCTCGTATTTCAATTCGGACGACAGGCCCATGGCTTGGCACATATCCTCCTGCGGCAGGCGCATGAGCCAAGTGCCATCTCGTGACAATCGACGATCGAATCGTTCAACGACCAAAACTTTCTGCAGGCCAAAAACCTCCGGCCAACACCTTGCTGTTCTGATTCCGTAGGCATCCAATATCCGGGCGCAGAGCCATTCGTTTTCGACCGACATCGTGAGATCGATACCATGATCCCCGTGACGGCCGATGGGAAGCTTCAGTATGTGCGTGGTCGGCGTTGCCCCCCGAGGCCTCATCCACTTGCCATCGTAAAGTAGTAGTGCCGTCTTTTCCTGGGTGCCAGCAATCGAGATACGGAAATCATCATCGTTCTGGTGCTGCCCCATCATCGGGGTGCTGACGAGAATGCGCTCGATATCCTCTTCACTTGCCTCATCTGCTTCAATACCTTTTATGTCACCCGGCGCCTCGCCATCCGGCAGAAGTTGCAAGGCACCAACGCAATCACGCCCGATTTCGGTCAGCAGATCGAAGGGAGACTGTGATGGTGTTGAAAACCGCTGTCGGATTCGTGCCCGAATCTGATCGTTGTCGGGAAGCAGGTTGTCGAAGTAGCTTTTGACTATGTCGCCGTTAAAGTGACGTCCCACATGACTCATGGGCATCGAGAGGGAGATCGATCGGCCATGCGCCGAAGATACCCACTCCTGCGCGTACTCGAATTCGTGTTCGCCCCGTGCATTGACGGTCCAGCGACCGACGTATTCGCCATTCATCCAGGCGCCGAGTGTGTGCGTCTTGGATCGTCTGCCCATCGTCACCACTCCGTACTGTCAGTTGGCCGGGATGAGCCCTTTTCCGTCACGACCAACTCCAGATCAAGTGCCGAGAGCAATCGAAAGAGACTTTCGATGCTACTGCCTTCCGGCTTCAGTTCGAGCGCGGAAATAGTCTTGGGCAGCAAGCCGACATCCTTGCCCGCGAGACGCTGCGTTAGTTGTTTCTTCTTGCGATGGGCCCTCAGCACTTGAGAAAGTTGCCGCGGTGTCTTGATGATGTCTCCCATATCTCATCCCCTATATGGCTTATTTCTAAAATATCCCCCACGGGGTATCAAAAAAATATAACCCCCATAAGGGATATTTGCAAGAGCCATGCGGCAAGAGATTATTCGCGCCACAAGGTCTTTTGGGCAAGTTCCGGCGCAAGCCGAAGCAATGCATCCCTCCCTTGCCGGGCGCGAGACTGCCAGCCCTTTCCTCGACCAATCACATCACGCCATGCCGCGTTAATCACATCGGCCTGACCATTCTCAAGAAAGTAGTTCACGAGGCTGGCCGCCTGCAGCAAATCTTTCGTCGCTTTGACTTTCTCCGCAACGGGTCGCTCGCCATGCACGATCAGCTTGTGGATCGCATAGCGCTCCGGTGCCGGCAGATTGACGACGCAGGCGCCGAGGTTGGCGAACAGACAGCCCTGCGTAGTCTGTTCCAGCGAGAACTCCATGAACTTGAGTGGCTCGAGCGTAAGGTGCAACTTTGGCATTGAAACCGGCTTGCCCGTGCGGGTCATACTTGTCACAAAATCGAGCCGCAGCTCACGGTCAGCGGGGTTACGGTACTGCGCGCCGGTCGTGCCGTTGAACTCTGCGATCGGCAGCAAGCCCATTTCCAGCGATTCCAGGGCACCATGCACGTCAATATGCATGTCCGCGGGCAAGGCCACGGAAACATTCGGGCCAGCATGCGCGAAGTCCACATCGAGCGTGGCCGCCCCATCATGCCAGCGCACGCCCAGCATGTTGCCCAGTGCCAGAAACGCATGGGTGCCTATTAGGATGCCGCCGGCACGGAAAAATCCATATTCGGCCAGGCGTTTGATGATGCGAAAGTGCTTCGGCGCGGCGGGTGTGCAGCCCGCCGCGATCGCCATGCGGGCCGGGGGTGCAAGCGGCTTCGCTTCCCGAATTTTTTCGAAGCGTTCCACCAGGGATCGGACCCGCTCGTTGTCGGGACCCACGTAAGCCATCCGCCCCTTTTGGTCGATATCGCGGTAGGCGAAGTACCAATACTTGCGCCCCTTCAGTGTGCGCTTGTGGAATGCACCCACCAGACCGGCAAGTGCATTGCTCATTTCGAACGTTTGCACCTGGCTGAAGAGCTCGGCGTAGGAGGTTTGAGCCGCAAGTGGAAGGTTGGTGAATCGCATGGCATGGTTACTATACATTATCGGAAAAAGTATAGTAACTCATCCCGGAAGAGGAACTGTTGCCTGGTTTGTGGCCAATCGCCATCCGCCCAAGCGCAATCAAGAGGTTCGAGGTACTGGCCAACCGCTGGATCGAGCCTCTGCCAACCGTCGCACTGGCACCGGAGACCCCGCCTCAAAAGCCTGTTGGCACCCGTCGCGTACTTCCGATCCGTGTCGGGTTGCTGCTATTGCTGGGAGGTGGCGCTTGCCTGTGGGTTGCTGCGTGGATGGGCGGGGGTTGAAGAGCAAGGGATCAGTCGCGCCACAAGGCCTCTTGGGCAAGTTCTGGCGCAAGCCGAAGCAATGCATCCTTCCCTTGTCGGGCGCGAGACTGCCACCCCTTTCCTCGACCAGGCACATCTCGCGCGCCGGTCTTGCCGTTGAACTCTGTGATGGGCA
>JBCKPM010000090.1:0-6805 GCA_038901675.1 Usitatibacteraceae bacterium
GCATGCACGCTAGACACGGCGCCCCCAGCGCGCCGCCATCGGCCGCCGTCGACCGGACTACGGCCGCACGCAATCCACAAAGTAACGCAATTCACCATCCGTGCGATCCTCGACGAGGCCGTGGATGTCAGTCTCAAAACCGGGGAATTTGCCGTTGAAGTCGCGCGCAAATTTCAGGTACTGAACGATGGTCTTGTTGAAGCGTTCGCCGGGAATCAGTAGCGGAATGCCCGGTGGATACGGCGTCAGCAAAATGCCGGTAATGCGACCTTCGAGCTCGTCAATCGGTACGCGATCGAGCTCGCGATGCGCCATTTTGGCGAACGCGTCGGCCGGCTTCATCGCCGGCTGCATGTCCGACAAATACATCTCCGTGGTCAGACGCGCAATGTCGTGCGCCTTGTACATGTCGTGAATTTGCTGGCACAAATCGCGCAGACCGACGCGCTCGTATTGCGGCTGCGTGGCGACAAACTCAGGCAGGATTTTCCACATCGGCTGATTGCGATCGTAATCGTCCTTGAACTGCTGGAGCGCCGAGAGCAGCGTATTCCAACGTCCCTTGGTAATGCCAATCGTGAACATGATGAAAAACGAATAGAGACCGGTCTTTTCAACGATGATGCCGTGCTCGGCCAAAAATTTAGTGACAATCGACGCCGGTATCCCGGTCTTGGCGAATTTGCCAGACACATCGAGTCCGGGCGTGATGATGGTCGATTTGATCGGGTCAAGCAAATTGAAGTTCGGTGCCAAGTCGCCAAAGCCGTGCCACTTTTCATTGGCTTTGAGCATCCACTGCTCACGACTGCCAACGCCCTCATCGGCGAGCTTGTCCGGTCCCCACACCTTAAACCACCAATCCTTGCCGAAGTCGCCATCGACTTTGCGCATGGCGCGCCGGAAGTCGAGCGCCTCGGCAATCGACTCTTCGACTAGCGCCGTCCCACCCGGTGGCTCCATCATGGCTGCGGCCACGTCACACGAAGCGATGATGGCGTATTGCGGACTGGTCGAGGTATGCATTAAGTAGGCTTCGTTAAAACGCGAGCGGTCGAGCTTCACGGTTTCCGATTCTTGTACCAAGATCTGCGAGGCCTGCGAAATACCCGCCAGCAATTTGTGCGTCGAGTGCGTTGCAAAAATCACCGCGTCCTTGCAGCGCGGCCGACCGTTGTTAACGTCACCAATGGCGTGCATGTCTTTGTAAAACGGATGGAAGGTTGCGTGCGGCAACCACGCTTCGTCAAAATGCAGGGTCTCGACGCGACTGCCGAGACTGTCCTTGAGCATTTCAACGTTGTACATCACGCCGTCGTAGGTCGATTGCGTGATGGTCAGAATGCGCGGCTTGGCTTTCTTGTTGGTGATAAACGGATTGGCATTGATCTTGCGCTGAATGCTCTCAGGCGAAAACTCCGACAACGGAATCGGTCCGATGATGCCGAGGTGATTGCGCGTCGGCATCAAAAACACCGGATTGGCGCCGGTCATGATAATCGCGTGCAAAATCGACTTGTGGCAATTGCGATCAACAATCACCGTGTCGCCCGGTGCGACGTTGGCGTGCCACACCATCTTGTTTGACGTTGATGTGCCGTTGGTGACAAAAAAGCAATGATCCGCGTGGAAAATGCGCGCCGCATTGCGCTCAGACGCGGCCACCGGCCCCGTGTGATCAAGTAGCTGCCCCAGTTCTTCGACCGCGTTGCACACGTCGGCGCGCAACATGTTCTCGCCAAAAAATTGATGGAACATTTGTCCGATGGGTGACTTCAGAAATGCCACGCCGCCGGAGTGTCCCGGGCAGTGCCACGAATACGAACCATCTTGCGCATAGTCCACCAGCGCCCGAAAAAACGGCGGTGCCAAGCCATCAAGATAGGACTTGGCTTCGCGGATGATGTGGCGCGCCACAAACTCGGGCGTATCTTCAAACATGTGAATGAAGCCGTGCAATTCGCGCAGGATGTCATTTGGCAGGTGGCGTGAGGTTTTGGTCTCGCCGTACAAGTAGATTGGAATGTCGGCATTCTTGAAACGGATCTCCTCGATAAACGCGCGCAAGTTGAGCACGGCAGGATCGAGTTCGGGCCCTGGCGTGAATTCTTCATCGTCAATCGACAAAATGAAGGCCGACGCACGGCTTTGTTGCTGCGCGAATTGCGACAGATCGCCGTAGCTGGTTACGCCCAAGACTTCCATGCCTTCGGTTTCGATCGCCGCGGCCAGCGCACGAATACCGAGGCCGGAGATGTTTTCAGAGCGAAAGTCCTCGTCGATGATGACGATGGGGAAACGAAATTTCATAGTGGGCTTTCAGTGGCGAACTGGGCGCTTTAGCAGAAGCGCGCATTATAAGGGTGGCGCTAACAACCCATCATCGATGGATACAGAACAAGTCGCGGTTCACAGGTAGACACAGATGGGCACCTCTAAAAATTCACTGAAGCCGCGCTGGCGGCGTTGCAAAGCCGCTCAAAATGCTCATGTACTACGTGTACACTGCGCTTTTTCGCGACTTTGCGCCTTGCCATCATCGGCTTGATTGAATTTTTAGAGGTGCCCAGATGACCAAAGATGGAATTGAAAAATAGCGCAACGCGGGTTGGCTGACGTTGCCGGGGCGGGATGCTGCCTTTATCTGTGGTCATCTGTGTTCATCTGTGGAAAAAACTTAGACAAACGATTCATCACCACGCAAAAAACGCCATTTCCCCACCGGCAAATCGCCCAACATCACGTTGCCGATGCGAATGCGCTTCAGACCGATGACACTCAGCCCAACGAGCTCGCAGATGCGCCGAATCTGGCGCTTCTTGCCTTCTTGCAAAATGAAATTGAGCTGGTCGGCGTTCTGCCAGCGCACCTTGGCGGGCTTCAGCGCTTCGCCATCGAGTTCGAGGCCGTGACGCAAACGCTCAATGTCGCCCGCTGCGAGTTTGCCTTCCACGCGCACTAAGTATTCTTTTTCGACCGGACTATTTTCGCCAACGAGTTGCTTGGCGATACGCCCGTCCTGTGTCAGCACCAACAGTCCCGTTGAATCGATATCGAGCCGTCCCGCCGGGGCGAGACCGCGTCGATGCACGTGCTGAAATTTTTCCGCGTCGGTGTCGAGCTGGTTTTCACCGACCACCAGCACACTCGCCGGCTGATAGCCGTCCTCAGCCTGTCCGGAAACGTAGCCGATCGGCTTATTCAGCAAAATCGTGACCCGCTGATCCTGCATCATCGCCGCGTGTTGATCGAGTGTGAGTTTTGCCGTAGGCACCACGCGCGTGCCTAATTCGGTAACGCGAACGCCGTCGGCCCACACCCAGCCGCGCGCGATGTAGCTATCGGCTTCACGGCGTGAACACAACCCCTGCTCGGACAAAAGCTTGGAGACACGCACCATGCCATCGTCTTCCCGCGATGGAGCGGCGACCGCTTTGCGTAGCCCCTCGCCGCCGGGTACGCGAGGTGCGTCGGCGGCGGCGTGGCGCTTCACATCGGTACGCCCTGTTGAGCGTGGCACATTACGATCCGCCACCGCGATTGCAGGGTCGTTTCTGGAACGTCGCCGCTCCCCGCCTCGCGGCGCGTCGCCCGAACGGGTACCCGGCGTGGCGCGACGCACGTCGGCGCGCGGCGTACTCGAACGCGATTCGGTTGGTGGCCGCTGCCCACGTGCGCCACCCCGCGCCGCAGCAGTGGCATCACTGTTGGCGTGGGTCGCTGACGCCGCCGCCGGTCGAACGGTTCGAGCAGCGCTGATGCCAGATGTCGGCGCGTCTGGCTTGGCGGCAGTTGGCGCACACCCGACTGGCTCACTTTTCGCGCGTGGCAGCTTGCCGGTTTTGGATCGGTAATCGGATTTTTTTTCTTCGCCCACCGCGACAATGGCCGGCCGCGGCTTCGGGATAGGCAGGTCGCGACCATCGCGTCGCGCGGCTTGTTTGGCACGCGTCGAATAGTGACGATCTCGCTCGCCACTGGTCGCAGCGGCGCCCTTGTTGAGAGTGAGCGTCGCTTTGGGTTTCAATGTTGCCATGTCAATTTCAATCAGATGATTCGCCGCACGTGGAGTACCGAGGCCTACGTCGCCTTAGACTCGGCGACATTGCCATTATGGTGTGGTTACGCTTAAAATCGTGGCGCAAGTGCTGGGCGGTTAACTCAGCGGTAGAGTGCCACCTTCACACGGTGGAAGCCACTGGTTCGATCCCAGTACCGCCCACCATCAAGCAGTCCAAAGCAATCCGAGAAAGGCCAGCAAGCCCAGCAACCACAAGGCTTCTGGCCTTTTTCACGTCCATAGCGATCCAACGATATTCATTGCAATCCATCCAATATTGGGGGCATCATTGGGGGCATCTAGTCTCCAACAGCGAAGGATGCCCCCAAGTGTTATCCGTCCTCAAGATCAAGACCGCCAAGCCCAGCAACAAGCCCATTCGCATGTTCGACGGTAAGGGTCTGTATCTCGAAGTTGCACCTTCCGGCGGCAAGCTCTGGCGTCTGAAGTACCGCTATGCCGGAAAAGAAAAGCGGCTGGCGTTTGGTTCCTATCCTGACGTGTCACTTTCCGACGCACGCGAGCGGCGCGATGAGGCGCGGAAGATTCTCGCCAATGGCGCAGACCCCGGCGACGTGCGCAAAGCGCAGAAGTCCGCGAAGGTCGGGCGGGCGGCGAACAGCTTCGAGGTTGTGACCCGTGAGTGGTTCGAGAGCCGAAAGGACAATTGGGCGCCCAGCCATTCAAGCCGGCTGCTGAAGCGGCTGGAAAATGACGTGTTCCCTTGGATCGGGGGTCGGCCGATTGCCGAAATCACGCCCCCGGAAATCCTGGCGGTAATGCGGCGAATCGAGGCACGGGGCACCTTGGACACGGCGCACCGAGTGCATCAGGATTGCGGGCAGGTATTCCGCTATGCCGTGGCCACCGGGCGAGCGGAGCGCGACCCGACTGGCGATCTTCGGGGGGCATTACCAACGGCTACCGGTGGGCACTTCGCGTCCATCACCGACCCGGCCGCCGTCGGCGAGTTGCTGCGCGCCATCGATGGCTTCAAGGGCACATTCATCGTGCAGTGCGCCCTGCGACTGGCGCCAATGCTGTTCGTTCGCCCTGGCGAACTGCGGCGAGCACGCTGGCAAGAATTTGACCTAGACGCCGCTGAGTGGAAATACCTGGTGAGCAAGACCAAGACCGAACACCTGGTGCCGCTGGCCAAGCAAGCCGTGGCGATCCTGCGGGAACTGCACGCAATGAGCGGTCACAGTGAGTTTGTCTTTCCGGGGGCGCGCACCAATGGTCGGCCGATGAGTGATGCCGCCGTCAATGCCGCTCTGCGGCGCATGGGGTACGACACTCGCACAGAGATAACCGGGCATGGCTTCCGCGCGATGGCGCGCACGATCCTGCATGAAGTCTTGGACATAGCTCCGGCCGTCATCGAACACCAACTCGCTCACAAGGTGCCCGATGCGCTGGGGGCCGCCTACAATCGAACCAAGTTCCTGCCAGCACGCAAAGCCATGATGCAGCAATGGGCGGACTACCTAGACAAGTTGAAGGCCGGGGCGGACGTGATACCGCTGCACGGTAATGCAGCATAGTGTCAGGAAACCGATGATCTGTGCTCAGTGGCTCAACACATCGCTTCAGCGAGCGTCATCGCCGGCGTCGGCCAGCCTGATGTATCTCAGCTTCAACAAGGCCGACTATATCCTGGGCGGAACGCTTTAAGGGCTTCGCGAGTTTGAGGATCGTGGTCAACGTCGGTTGCTGCTGACCGAGTTCGAGAACGCTGATAAACGTCCGGCGCAGGTCTGCCTCGACGCCGAGTACCTCCTGCGTCAAGCCGGCCTCGTTCCGTAGCCCGCGTAATACCTTCCCGAATGCAGCCGCAGCGTCCAACCATTCCTCCCACTATTGGAGGAATTAAGCCGCAGGTCTATGATGTTGTCGTCCCATAATCGTAGGAATCTCGAATCGATCTCATTGCCACGGCAACAGGGAGGTGCCGATTCAGCGTCATACATGCATTGGCAAACGAAGTAGGCGGCGAAGGAAAAGGTTAGAAACTGGCGCACCACCATAGGGGAGATCCTGGAGTAACTGGCGGAACAATTCCTTCAACACTAACGGGCAGTCGCGGCGGCGGGAGCACTCGCCACCTCGTCTAGGAGCACTGTTTTGAGCGACGAGAAACAAGAACACTCGCTGATTGTTCACACTCAGCAAGGGCTGACAGTGCAGTCGTCGGCACTTGCGGCGCGTGGCTTAGCTGCGCTGGACGCCCGACCATCACTTGTGTCGCAAACCCGCTGGCTACGCTTTCCCGAAGATCATTCTGTTGGCGAGGTAAAGGTGTTTGTCGGGGCTCGGCCTGACGGTCCATATAGAGGCGGGATTGATGCCCAAGGCGCGATTGAAGTGCCAAAAGGACTGGCATGTTTGTTCGTTGACCGAGGAGTCGCAGATTTTTCTTTCTTGGCAACCTGTGATCCACAAGCCGCGCTATCACGGATCGACCTCTCGGGCACACAGATCACGGACTCGGCGTTACGTCACCTTGCACATCTGACTGCGCTGAGTTTGCTTGATCTCCAGAGAACACAGATCACCGGCGCGGGATTACGTCACCTTGAACCGCTGACCGTTCTAACCGTGCTTGACCTCCGTAGCACACAGATCACCGATGCCGGGATGAGTCATCTCCAACGTCTGACTGCGTTGCGTTTGCTTTTCCTCGCCGACACAAAAATCACCGATGCCGGGCTACGGCATCTTGAGCAACTGACAGAACTGCACGGG
>JBCKPM010000091.1:0-6802 GCA_038901675.1 Usitatibacteraceae bacterium
CCGTGAGCAAGCCGGCCCAGCGCTGAGAGATCCGGTGCCGATGATGGCCTAGGCATCAGGTGGAGCGGGATTCGGTCTTTTAAACACGTTGTCAGAACCGGAGAGGCACTTGATAAATAAATTTGCGTTTCGGATATTACTGGTGGCCGGACTCGTGTCCACCGCAGGCTGCGGCAGTTCCGGCGTCGGGCGGTCTTGGGTGAAACAAGCTCCGGCCGTGTCGCCCGAGGAAGTTGCAGCGGCTCGCCGCGAGCAGTCAAAACGCAGCGATACGCCCGCTGTGCCAAAACCCTCCGCACCGGCGCCTTCCGCCGTATCGGCAGCCGCCGCGCCGCGTCAGCCGGAAAAGACGCCACAGCCTGCGGACAAGGCCGCCGCGCCCAGCGCCGGACCGGCAGTGCCAACGCCCGCCGCGACGACCGGACCGGGTGCATTATCTTCCTATACGCAGGCCACTCGCTACGGGGACATGGTGTATGTTTCGGGTCAGATCAACATCGATCCGCAGACTAACCAGCTTCGCGGCGAGAAGATCGAGGAGCAGACTCGCCAGGTGATGGAGAACATCCGCGTGATCCTCGACAGCCACCGCCTGACCCTGGCCAACATCGTCTCGGTCACCGTTTACCTCAAGGACATTAACGATCTTCGCGGCATGAATGGCGTGTACGAGTCGTTTTTCCGCACAGCCCTGCCTTCGCGCTCGGTGATTGAAGTGTCGCGCTTGCCGCGCTCGGCGCTGGTGCAAATCTCCGTCATTGCCGGAAGATGAAATTTCCGAAGTAACCGGGTTAATCCTGAGAACCCCCGCGCCAGCAGGGTTTCAATCGATCGCGGGGCGCGGGATCATTTGCCCTCCGCCATCAGTGCCTCGATTGAGGCAATGGTTTTCGGCACCTCATGGGTGATGATCTCGCAGCCGGTTTCAGTCACCAGCGCGTCATCCTCGATGCGCACGCCGATGTTGTGGAACGGCGTCGGCACATCGTCGGCGGCGCGGATGTAGCAGCCCGGCTCGACCGTCAACATCATGCCCGGCTGCAACGCGCGCCACTCTTCGCCGTTCTTGTAGGAACCGGCGTCATGCACGTCGAGACCGAGCCAGTGTCCGGTGCGGTGCATATAAGAAGCGCTTGTAGGCTTCGGACTCGATCACGCCGGCGAGGGAACCCTGCAGCAGCTTCAGATCCAGCATGCCCTGGGCCAGCACTTTGAGGGCCTGGGTATGCGGATCGAGAAAGCTCGCACCCGGCCTGATGGCGGCGATGGCCGCTGCCTGTGCGTCGAGCACCAGGCTTGTACACATCGGCTTGCGGTCCGCTGAAGCGGCCGTTCACCGGGAAGGTGCGGGTAATGTCGGAGGCGTAGCTGTCGAGTTCGCCGCCGGCGTCGATCAACAGCAGATCGCCGTCCCGCAGCGGCTGGTTATTCACCACATAATGCAGGGTGCAGGCATTGGCGCCTCCGGCGACGATGCTGGAATATGCGGGCGCCTGGCAGCCATGCTGGCGGAATTCGTGCAGCAGTTCCGCCTCGATCTCGTATTCATAGCGTCTTGGCCGCGTGGCGCGCATGGCCCTGCGATGCGCGGCCGACGATAGGGTGGCGACGCGGCGCATGGTGGCGATCTCGCTGGCATCCTTGACCAAGCGCATGCTGTCGAGGGTGGCGCGCACATCGCGGATTTCCGTCGGCGCGCATTGAGTTCTTCCTCTGTCATGCCAATGGCGGCTGTGCGCGGCTTGATGGCTTTGGACAGAACCCAATCTGCCTCATCCTTGCGGGGTTTGTACCCGCTAACCTTCACCTTCTTGTTATTCTGATTGGCCTTGATAAAGGCTTCAGCGTTCTTCTTGGTGGTGAAGGTGTATATTTGCTTGTTGGGGTGGGCTAGGTCGGCATATTGCGTGGCAGCTTGTGCGCCATCGGCACTGCTCTGTCGTAAAAATACCACTCTTTCATTTAGATGGATACCATTGTCAGAAAAACGATTGACATCACAATAAAGAGGCGGTACCGTCTTCTAGCTTGTAACATCTTGTCGCAATGTCGTGACAGCTTGTGTCGTACTGATTCAATACTTCAATAAAAACGAATTACGAGGAGGGACTTCATGTCTATTCGTTCGTTCGGCGCGTCCGCATTGTGCATTGCTGGTGCCCTTTTCCCCGTAGCTGCAAACGCCGCATATGATGCTGCGGGAGCCTATACGCTTCGTTGTTCGAGCTGCCATGGCGATAAAGGGCAAGGCACCAAGGGCGTGAGTCCGACACTGGGTCCGGCGCTCAAGGCCAACCCGTTCATCGTCGCCGGCAGCGCGGATGCGATCAAGAACATCATCCGCAAGGGCCGCGGCGGCAAGAAGCGGCTCTACAACGAGTCCTACCCTAACATGCCGGCATTCGGGGCTGAATTTGTGTCAGATATCGATGCCATGGTCGCCTATCTCAAGGGCGACATGCAGAAATGAACGACAACCGAATGAATGACCATTCAAGAATGTACGGAACAATCGAGGGGGAAATGATGATGCACGCTTTGTGGAAGAAAATCTGCGGCATGGTGATGGGGTTGGCGGGCCTGGTGCTGATGGTTCTGCTGATGGTTCCCGTGGACAGTCAGGCGATGCCGAGCTTTGCCCGCCAGACGGGAATGAACTGCAACTCCTGCCACATCGGTACCGACAACGTGCCGAACTTCACCCGAACCGGGCGGATTTTCGCGATGCGCGGTTATACCCGCACGGAGGTGCGTGAGAAACTGCGCGCCGAAGGCGACACGATTGAGGATATGCCCCAGTATGGCGGAGACTATCTCGCGCTGAACTGGAACGATTACTTCTCCGCCCGCTTCATTTCCTCGTTAGTTGCACAAAGCGAGACGGCCGCCGGCGTCAAGAGTGCCGTGACCTCGCGTCCGCTGGGTCGCATGGCGATGTTCTACACCGGGCCGATCACCGACTGGGTCGGCTTGTGGACGGAAATCGGCTACCTCGGGAACAATCAGCTCAATTCCGTGACGACCGGCCGAACCGGTCCGACCGGGCTGAACCTGTTCGGCTATGACGAGTATCGTTTGTCCACGGGTATGGATCTCGCACCTGGCACCTTTATCGGCATGTCGCTAGGTAACGAATTGCCCAACGTCGTGTCCCAGTGGGTGTTCCCCGCCGGCCTGCCCAGCCAGTGGAATAACGGTCAGGGCGGAACCGGTAGGTTCAAGGAGATCGCGGCGTATAGTTTCCACGGCCTGTTCGATGACCGTTACTGGGCACAAATCGGCTTCGTCACCGGGATGGACAACATTAGCTGGTCCGACGGCTCGAACGTTTACACGGCATGGGGCTACAACCTGTTCCGCGAGACGCGCAACGACATGTGGTTCGTGCTCGAGACCTATCACGGCAAAGACATGCCAACGCAGATGACCTCGATAAGGGACAGCTACATCTGCCCCGGCACCTGCCCGGCTGGCGTGACCGACTCGACGCTCTCCATCAGCAACAACCGCGGCGGTGGCGTCGTCCTGAATGCGCCGTTTGTGCGGATCAAGAATTTCACGTCGTACAAGCTGCGTTGGGAGAGTTCGGTCGCCGACCGCGGTTCGCATAGCTGGATCGCCTCGGCGGTGTACCATCCCATGAAGGAAAACTTGGTGGGCGGTGGCAGCGTCGAGCGCGACCTCTTCGGTGTCTATTTGCGCTACTTCTACAAGCGCACCTATGGCTTCCAAGCGCAATGGCAGACGCAGCTCAAGTACGACTTCACCAACGCGGCAGGCCTGACGCGCGGCGTCTACACCAGGCCGGCCATGTCCGTGACCGGCCTGTGGAACCCGGCAATGAACTTCAGCGTGAACTTTAACTACAACCCGCGAGTCCAGAACCGCGTGTTCGAGGACCAGCGGAACCTGTATACGTCCGGCACTTCGCGGAGTATCGGCATCGAGTACAACTTCTGACGAGCGTCACGCAAGCTGTGTAGTTCAATTCCCTGAATTCCCCCGGCCGGGGTTTCCCTCGCCGGGGGTTTTTTCGACCCAAACACGGAGGAGGTTGCAATGAAAATCCATTCCATTATCCTTGTCCCGGTCCTGGCCGCGGCATTTATCGCCGGCGAGGCGAGCGCCACCGATCCCAAGATCGTTGCCTATTACAAGGAGACCTGTGGCGTATGCCACGGGGAAAACGGCCAGGGCATACCGGAACTGGCTCCAGCGTTCAAGGGGAACAAGTTCATCAGCGAAGGCAGCGTCGCCGATATCGCGGCGGTCATCACCAAGGGACGTGAAGGGGCTGCCAAGCGCTACAAGGATCTGGCCTCGCCGATGGCCCCACAGTCGATGAGCGACAAACGCCTGCAGGGCGTCATCGCCTATCTGAGGGGCGACCTGCAAAAGTAAGTATCCTCCGCTGCCGCTCCGCCCCGTGCTGATGGGATCATCGCGGACGACCCAGACCAAACCACGCGTATGGGATCTGCCCGTGCGCGTGATGCATTGGTCGCTGGTGAGTTGCGTCCTCATCGCCTGGCTGACGCACGATGCGCGTTTGATCGACCTGCACGCCGCGGCCGGCTATTGCGCGCTCGCGCTGCTAATGATGCGAGTGATATGGGGCTTCGTCGGGACGAAGCACGCGCGCTTCGCGGACTTCGCCTATACGCCGCGCGCCGCGCTGAACTATCTGGTCGAGGCGCTGCGCGGCACGACGCGACATTTCACCGGACACAACCCCGCCGGCAGTTGGTCGGTCTATGCCCTGCTGCTGGTCATGGCCGCAGTGACGCTCAGCGGCGTGGTGGCGATGGCCGGCATGTATTCGCTTGGCTCGCCGATCCGCCTGTCGCCGGCCGACGCGGAGACGGCGCGCGAAATACACCTATGGATCGCCTGGGGTCTGCTCGCCCTCATCTGCGTTCATGTCGCCGGCGCGATCTGGGGAAGCTTCGTTCATCGCGAGAACCTCGTCGCCGCGATGTTCTCGGGCCGCAAGACGGTGTATGAGCAGGACCACGCCGAGGCTCCGCGGCGGGTCGGGATGGCAGGCGCGGTGGTGGCGGTCGTGGTGCTGATCGCGGCGAGTTGGGTCGGGCTTTCAGGCTGGCTCGACGGCTATCAGAAACATCAGGCCAACGCCGCGCCGGATAAAGTGACTGTGGGCGCATGGGAGCACGAATGCAGCAGCTGCCATCTCGCCTATTCGCCCGCGTTGCTGCCGATGCGCTCGTGGCGCCGGATGCTTCACGAGCAGGACGCCCATTTCGGCGAGGATTTGTTCCTGCCCGAGGTCAAGATGCGCGAGTTGCTCGCTGAGGCCGACTCGGTCGCCGCGCCGTCATGGGCAGCATGGAAGCTCGGCCAGGCCGCGGCACCCGATGCTTCGCCGCAACGCATCAGCGAGCTGGGATTCTGGCGCGAGGTGCACAGCAAGCTTCCTGAAACTGCCTACCAGGCCCCGATCTCCGCGGGGCGCCATGAGTGCGAGGCTTGCCACCGCGACGGCCACTCGGGTATATTCCATCCACGCATGATTTACAATCCGCCACGCTAGGGGATGACATGAAAGCCGTTATCGGCTTGGTTTTTTTCGCCTTCGTGATTTCGCAGGCCAAGGCCGACGCGGTCTCCGATCTGCTTGGGCACTACAAGTCTCAGGGGGCAGCCCAATTCAGTCCGGCTACGGGAAAGGCAATGTGGACGAAAGCGTTCATCGACCCGAAAACCGGCGAGAAACGCGACTGCAGCCTGTGCCATAGCGAGAACCTGAAACGTCAGGGCAAGCATGCGGTCACCGGCAAAATCATCGAACCGCTAGCCCCCTCGGCAAACCCCAAACGCTTGACCAACGTGGAGCATATCGAAAAATGGTTTCTGCGCAATTGCAAGTGGACCTTCAATCGCGAGTGCTCTCCGCAGGAAAAAGGGGATTTCCTAATGATGATGAGAGCCCAATGAGGAGGAAGCAGTGAGTGAATGGATGAACAAAATCGGCCTGGCAGTGATCGCAATCACCCCTTGCCGGACGGCTTTAGGGATGCGCTGAATTGCTGCCATTTGTCCAATGCCGCTGCTTTGGCGGTATCAGCGCGCGCTTCCCTATCCGAGTGCCCCGCTGAGAGCAAAGTGCTAGTGCGACTCCTTTTTGGCAGGCAGGCCGCTGCGTCCTCACGGAACAGGCGATTCTAATATACTGTATATAATTACAGTCTTTCCGGTCGCCCCAAAGCCTTCATGCCCCGTGCTCGCACCACGCGCCTGGTGCAAGTGCCGCCCGCTACCAACGTCGCCGCCCCAAACAAACGCCGCTCTACCGGCTGGTGCGGCAGCACACACGCACATTCACGGCGCAGTGCGAAGCCGCCGGTACGCACCTGCCGCGGTTTGTCACCGACGAGTTCGACGCCTACCTCGCGTGCGGCATCCTGACCCACGGCTTCCTGCGGCTCACTTGCGACCGCTGCGCCAAAGACACCCTGGTCGCCTTCAGTTGCAAGCGGCGCGGCTTCTGCCCCGCGTGCGGCACGTGGCGCATGGCGGAGAGTGCCGCGCATCTGGTTGACCAAATCATCCCCCGCGTGCCGGTGCGGCAATGGGTGCTGTCGTTTCCCATTCCTTTGCGCAGCGGCCATCTACCCCGAACTGCTGACACCGGTACTGCGCGTGATCTAGCAGGTGATTGCCACCCACCTCATCGCGCAAGCGGGCATCGAACGCAGCAATGCGGCCACCGGGGCCGTCACCCTCATCCAGCGCTTTGGGTCAGCGGCCAACCTCAACATTCACCTGCACGGACTGTGGCTCG
>JBCKPM010000092.1:0-6730 GCA_038901675.1 Usitatibacteraceae bacterium
TCGCGGCGCATTACGTCGCGCCGTTGCTGGTGGTGTTGGGGACGACGTTGGGCATGTTGATTGCCGACGTGCCCGCAGTCTTGGTTGGCGACCGATTCGCGCAGAAAATTCCGATGAAACTCGTGCACGATGTCGCCGCGATGGGTGTTCTCGCCTTGCTCGGCATCGACAAAATCTTTGCGACTTAGTCAAACCGCGAGCGCTCCCGTGCCGTGGAAACGTCACCTCGGCGGTTTCACCTCGGGCGTCGATGCAATCGATGGGGGCGCGTGATCGCGGTCGGGTCGGCGCCACGGGTCAACGTGGGTCATCAGATTCAGGACTCGGTGCCGTTCCAAGACGCGGTCACGCGCCAGCACGGCGATATCGTGTCCGGCTTCGACGGTGAGACTGGCCTCTACTTCAAGATGCGCGTCCACACCAATCATGTCGCCCATCTTGCGGGTGCGAATGTCGTGCACATTCATTACGCCTGGTGTCGCCAGTAGCGTGGCGCGGATGGCAGCCACTTCTTGTTCGTCGACTGAGCGATCCATGAGATCGTGTAGCGCGTCCCAGCCAAAACTCCAACCCATGCGCGCGACCATGAAGCCGACAATGAGCGCGGCGATCGGATCCAGAATGGGGTAGCCGGCAAGATTGCCAATGATGCCCACGCACACGACGAGTGAAGAGGCGGCATCAGAGCGCGCATGCCAGGCGTTGGCGATCAACATGCTCGACTTGACACGTTTGGCTACCTTTAGCATGTAGCGAAACAATACTTCCTTGGCGACCAATGTGCCCGCGGCGACCCACAACGCCATGATGTGAACCGTCTGTACGCTGTCGGGGTTCTCCAGTTTGCGAAATGCCGACCAGAGCATGCCGACACCGACCACCAGCAACAGTAGGCCCAGTACCAACGAGGCTGCGGTTTCAAAGCGTTGATGGCCGTAGGGGTGCTCCTCGTCGGCACCTTTCTGGCTGTGGCGATTGGCGAATAACACGACAAAATCGGCCACGAGGTCAGACAGTGAGTGGATGCCATCAGCCACTAACGCCTGCGATTTGGCAATAATGCCGACGCTGATTTGGACAATGGACAACGTCAAGTTGACGCCGACGCTGATCCAGGTACTGCGCGCCGCCGCCGCAGTGCGTTGCGCGGCGACGGCTTGCGCGTCGTCCGGGTCATCCGGAAACGGGTTGAGGTCCATGGCGGAATTGGTGGGGCGGCTTGGCGCAATATTTCGCCGTTTCTGTAGTTTACGCCGGCGTCCACGGGCACGCCACGGCGGCGTGTCCATCGGTGCAGCGTCCCATGCGTTGATGTGCAACGGGCAATTTTTACGCGCCCGCGTCGCCAAGCGTCCAAAAGCGCAAGATAATACGTGCTGGCTGAAATTTACCTACTGTCGATCATTCATGAAATCCACTCAAGTCACGTCAATTCGTCCCCATTTCGCGGTCGCCGCGATCGTGTTTTTTGCAGCGACGGTCGCGTTGTTATCACCAGCAACAGCGTCGGCGCAGGCCGCTGCGGCCGCCGCCGCCAAAGCGCCAGTTGAAACCCTGCGCGCTAACGTTGCCAAGCCACTCAAGGCGGCGCAGGAGTTGATTAACGCCAAGCAGTTCAAGGAAGCAATGGCAAAATTAGCTGAAGCGGATGCAATTGCCGATAAAACTGTATACGAAGGCTATATCCTAGAGCGCCTGCGCGGCTCGGCCGCCGCTGCGCTCGGCGAGCACGCTGTTGCGTCGCGGTCGTTCCAAGTTTGCTACGACAGCGGGCGCCTGACGGCCGCTGAACGTACGCAGTTCGCCGAAGCGATCACGTCGTCCACGTATTTGCTCAAGGACTACAAGGCCGCGGCGATGTGGGCTAAGCGGGTCGTGGACGGCGGCGGCGCTTCTACGCAGATACGGGTTCTGATGATTAACGCGTTGGTACTGGCCGACGACCTGGCCGGCGCAGCCAGGGAAGCGGCTGCCATCATCGGCGAGGATGAAAGCGCGGGCAAGTCATCGGCGCAGGAAATGTTGCGTCTCGCCGGAACCATTGCGCTGCGCCAGAAAAATGATGCTGCATATCTGGGCGCACTCGAGAAACTAGTCGTCCATTATCCGAGTAACGATTATTGGATCGACTTCATTGCGCGGGTGGCGCGTAGTCCGAACCTCAACGATCGCTACATGTCCGACGTGTTTCGTCTGAAAATGACTCTTGGGCAGCCGCTTAATGCGAGTCAGTACATGTTCGTCGCTCAATCGTCCAAGCAATCCGGATTTCCGATTGATGCGGCAAACGTGATGGACATCGGCTTCAAGTCGAGCGTACTTTCCACTGCCGAACACAAGCAGTTCCGTGAGTTGGTCAGCAAAGACGCTGCCGACGACATCAAGAGCATGGCGCGTACATCGGCCGAAGCGGCCAAGGCCAAGGAGGGGATGGGTTTGTTCTCCTCCGGACTCAATTACGTCTACCACGGTGACCCAGAAAAGGGGCTCCCGATGATGGAAGAAGGGATTGCGCGCCCCGGCATTCGGCGGCTGGAAGACGCTCGGTTGCGTCTGGGAATTGCCTATGCGCTGTCCGGTCATCGCGCCAGGGCAACCGAGACGCTGGCGAGCGTGAAGGGTACTGACGGCGCGGCGGATGTGGCGCGCCTTTGGATCGCCTACGCGCAGCAACGAACAACTGCGCCACCCGCAGCGGCGGCACCGGTCAAATAGGCGCACGCCTCATTGCGTCGCTGATGGTGAGTCGAGCCACTTGTTCAAGGCGTGCTCTGCTTCATACGAATGACGTTTGATCGCTTCATAGAGTTGGTCGAGCTGCGCTTGGGTCGGTGGCGGCGCGTCTGACTGCGTTGGCGGCACACCGGGCTTGGGCGCTAGACGGCGCGTGGCCAGTTCCAGCGCTTTGCACGCTGCAGCGACACGTGGAAAGCCGATGCTCGCAGACGCACCGCGCAAACTGTGAGCGATATCGCCCAACAGCAACCAGTTCGAATCGACTAGGCACGCCGCCATGCGGCGCAGCCGCTCTTGCGAAGTGTCGCGAAACAGTGCGATTAGATCGCTTCCTGGTGCCGGGTCTCCAGCGTCGGTCGGCTCGCCGCGCACATCCTCTAACTGCTCAATATCGAGAATCGGAGTGGCGCTTAAATCGGGGCACAAGCCGCCCGCGTCGGCAGCGTCAGTGGTTTCCGCGCTCGCGGGTAATTGCTGCGCTGCTGCGCGCGCCGTTGCAGTCGTTAACGCGGCTCCGGTGTTTGCCGAGATGCTGCGTTTGTCCGGTACGCAACGTGCCAGCAGCGCGACGAGATCTTCGCGGCGTATGGGCTTGGAAATGTAGTCATCCAGCCCTTCACCCAGATAATACTCACGGTCACCGGCCAATGCGTGCGCCGTCATGGCGACGATCGGCACGCGCGGCAATTTCTCGCTAGCGAGCGTGCTCTCAAAGCGCCGTTTGATTTCGCGCGTCGCGGCGACGCCGTCGAGTACCGGCATGTGAATGTCCATCAAAATGATATCGAGCGCGCCACTGTTTGATGACAACACGCGTATCGCCTCATCGACGGCGGCCTGGCCGTCAGCAACGAGAACGGCTCGGTGGCCGAGTCGCCGCAACATGCCTTCGATGACGCGCTGATTTACTTCATTGTCTTCGGCCACCAGAATGTTGAGTGCGCCTTCGGGCAGAGGACTTGGCGAGCTCGGTAATGCCGTCGCGTTTGGCGGTTTTGTGCTCGGCGCGCGCTTGCCGCGCTTAGCGTTGGTGTATTCGGTGTCATAAATCGGCTCAGGCATGAATGGTCGCGTCGCGACTTCTGTGGTGAGCTTGCCGGTCGCGGCTTGGTTAAGCACTTCAAACATGCGTGTGCGGCCTGCGGGGCGCATCACGAACATGTCATGACGCATCAATTTCAGGCCCGGCTGTAACGAAAGCTCTGCGCGTGAAACTGATGACATCAGGATCACCACCACTCGGCCGCGCGCCGCGTCAGTCCGCTGCCGGTCACTTTGTACGAGCGTCGCGGTGAGCGAGTCGGCAAGGGGCGCAGTCGCCACGCTATCGGTGATAAAGATGTCGATGGCCGATTCGGCCACGCCCAACATCGCTGTTTTTATGTGCTCGGCACAGTCTGGTGCCAGCGCAATCACATCAAATCCCCATTGCTGATAGCGATACTGCGCCGCGTCCCGTCGCGCGACGTTGGCATCGATCAGCAAGATACGCTTGCCAGAGAATTCGGGCACCGCGTTTTGCATATACGGTCGCTGTGGACCGTTCACACGATGTGTGACGATGCTGAAGCGAAACGTCGAGCCGCGTCCCTCGACGCTATCGATTGCAACCTCGCCACCCATGGTCGTCACCAGACGCTTGACTATGGCAAGCCCCAATCCGGTGCCGCCATACTTGCGTGTGGTTGACGCATCGACTTGGGTAAATGGCTCGAACAGTTTTTGCACGCGGTCGGCCGGGATGCCGATGCCGGTGTCGGACAACGCGGCACTAAGCCGAATGCGGTCGTCCGGGAGTGAATCGCAGCGCATGCGCAACACGATCTCGCCCTCGTCAGTGAACTTGATGGCGTTCGATAGCAGGTTAAGCAATATTTGGCGCAGACGCGTTGCGTCGCCGACGATGTAGGAAGGAAGGTCGTCGCGCAGATCGTAGACTAGGGCGATCTTCTTCTCAAGTGCCTTTTCGGCGACGAGCTCAAACGCCTCCTCGATGACGCTCACCAACTCGACAGTAACGGCTTCCAGGGTCATGCGTCCGGATTCGATCTTGGAAAAATCGAGCACATCGTCAATCAATCGCAGCAAGGTGTCGCCTGAAGCACGGATGAGTCGTATGTAATCGCGCTGCTCATCGTTGAGTTGAGTGTCGGCGAGTAGCCCGGCCATGCCGAGCACGCCATTCATCGGCGTACGGATTTCATGGCTCATCGTCGCGAGGAAGGATTCCTTGGCGCGTGCGGCCTCGGTAACGCGCACGTTGGCTTCGATAAGTTGCAACTCTGCTTCGCGGCGTTTGGTCGTGTCAACAATCGAGCCGACAAAACGTTGCGCACGCCCCTCCTCGTCGAATTGCGCGATGCCACGCACGCGCAACCACATCAATCCCCCGCTGGCGCGGCACGCACGACATTCAACGTCAAAGTTGGGTGACTCGCGGCGAAAATGCTGAGCCAAGCGCTGGCGAAATGTGCTGATGTCGTCGGCGAAAATCCATTCCTCCCAATTGAATCCGGCCGGGAAGGTGCCGGGCACAAAGCCTAAGATTTCGTGAAACCGCTCCGAGTAGTAGGCGGCACCATTTTCCTTGAGTTCGAGGTCAAGAATGCCCTGCTGTGAGGAGCGAATCACCAAATCGAGTTGCTCCCTGCGGCGGGCCAATTCGCGTTCGAGCAGCTTGATTTGTGTCACATCCGTCACGGTTCCGATCAACCCGTCAATCGTACCGTCCGCGCGGCGCACTACTTGTTTGGCGACGATGGTCGGGACTTCCTCGCCGGTTGCGGTGACCACCATCGCTTCTCGCACTTCAATGCCGGTCATTGAGTGTTGTACATCGGTGTCAAACTACAGATCCGTTTTAGCGGCGTAGGCGGGCAGAAACTCAGGGCTGGTCTTGCCAATCACGTCAGTTCGGTTGCGCTTGTGCAGCAATTCCCAAGCGCGGTTGACAACCACAAATCGACCCAGCGCGTCCTTGCGATAAATCGGGTTGGGGTTGAGCTCGATCAGGTCATCGGTGAACTTCACCTGATCGCGCAATTTGACGGTCATGCTTGCGGCCAGTGCGGTGGCCTGTTCTCGTAGGCGCGTCAGCAAATACACAAGTCCGGCCATTAACAGGGTGCCGATGATGCCAATAGTCAGAATCAGTTGTGGCGTCCGGTTGGCGAGCTCGCTCTCAAGCGTCGGCGAACTGCTGACGCGCAACTGCCAGTTGCGCTGACCGACCATCAGGTTTAGCGCAACCTGATACTGGCTGTCGTGGCCGGACAATGTAGCCACCACGGCGCGCGGCTGCGCCGCGCCTGGCGGTGTATCGCCCGCGTCGCTCAGTGCGAACTGCAAGCGCTGCGCATTGCGACGGCTGACGTGCTCCAGCAAGTCGGTCGGCCGAACAAACGCGACCAAGTAGCCCTGCGGTTCACTGGCTTCAATGAGGGCTGGAAAAACCGGGGTTACCAGCGCAATGAATTCAGTCGCGTCTTGGGAACCCGCAGCAGGCGGCACACGCGTGGCGACCATGCGCTGCGCGTGTCGTGACGCTTGCGCGGCGCCAGCGATCAGACTCGAGTAGGCCAACTCATCGCTGACCACCGTCATGTTCGCTATGACGCGGATGAGTTTGGTCGGCGTCAAGCTGCCTCGCACGTCGGAGGACGCAACGCGATAGTCGATGCGCGCAAGCCCACTGACCGCCGACGCACGTTGATCCCGCGTGTCGAGGTACTTGTTCCAGCGCACACTATCGATCTGTGGTGAGGCTGCGACAACGGCGCCGGCGGTCGCAAGCGCGTCGTCAATTTGGCGGAACTGCGTGTCGATCTGCTCTTGGCGTGTGCGGCCAAGGTTTCAAACCGGGCTTGCGCTTCTTTGGTTACCTGCCGGTAACTTTGCAGGGAGGCGACCAAGGTCGACAACAACAGCGCCACAAGCACCAGCCACGGGGCTTCTATTCGTTGCGTGGGTGTATCAAGTTTCTGCGCGGAGGCCG
>JBCKPM010000093.1:0-6689 GCA_038901675.1 Usitatibacteraceae bacterium
CGCGCTAGCTTGGCTCGTTTGAGCGGCTGAGCGATACCGTGAGCCAACGTCGGCCGTGATCATCTACGAATATCCGCTGAACGAGCGTATCCGCACGCTGCTGCGGCTGGAAGATCTCTACGACAGGGAGGCGTTTTTTGTCGCCAAGTCAACGGCGCTCGACCATCAGGCGGCGCTGACGGCAATCTTCGAGATTCTTGAGGTGTCGAGCCGCGGCGATCTCAAGTCCGACCTGCTGCAGGAGCTTGACCGGCAGCGCCTGTTTCTGGAGGCGCTGCGTTCCAATCCAGCAATTTCGGTCGAAAAACTCGACGGTGTGGTGGGCGAAATTGAAGACGCGTTCAGCGCGCTCCTCGCCTCGTCCGGCAAGACCGGCCAGCACCTGCGCGAAAACGAATGGCTGATGACCATCAAACAGCGCGCCGCGATTCCCGGCGGAACGTGTGAATTTGATTTGCCGTCCTACCACCACTGGCTGCATTCGGACGATGAGGCGCGCCGCAACGACCTTACCACGTGGTTGGAACCGTTGGCAGCGATCGGCGTGGCACTGAGAATTGTGCTTCGGGTGCTGCGAGAAAGTGGAAAGACGCTGCCGTTAATCGCCTATCGGGGCGTGTTCCAGCAAATGCCCATGGAGCGCGCCGCCCACATGCTCAGATTGACCATACCGCACGGGTTGCCGTGCGTTCCGGAAATCAGCGCCAACAAGTACGCGCTGAACATCCGCTTCATTCTTCCAGGCAGTGTTCAACGCACTAAAGTGTACGAAAATGACGTTGAATTCAAACTCGCCTATTGCAATCTTTGAACATATTGAATCATGTCCGCACCCCCAAACGCATCGCCCAAGCAGGTGCAGTGCCCACAGTGCCGAGCGCTGAGCAATTATTCGCCGGAAAACCGATTTCGGCCCTTTTGTAGCGAACGCTGCCGCCTGCTTGACTTGGGTGCCTGGGCCACTGATCGCTACACCATCGCTGGGGCACCTCTTGAGACGCCGCTGGACGCGACCGGCGCGGACGTGGCGGGCTCCGACAAGCCGTTCCAGTAGCGAGAAGGTTGACGGCTTCACCGGAATGGACGGTTTGCGACAATTACTGCGTTCGGCGTGTCACTCGTCTCTTGAGTGACTCCCTTCGCAATGGCGCCTTCAGCAACACACGTCACCAGTGACCGAATTCGCTTCGCGCCAACGCCTGTACCGACGATCGCGGCGCCAATCGCTTTTTCACTGACCGCCTACCTTGGGCACTGGCAGGCAGGTCGCGCTGCCGAAAAGCGTGCGCTACAAGCCAGCTTCGATGCGCGCGCGGTGCTGCCGCCGATCGTGCTCGATGCCGCAAACCAGCGCCTCGATGCGCGGGCATCGATTTTTCGACACGCAAGGGCGCAGGGCGAATACGATGCGTCAGGCCAATTTTTTGTCGATAACAAGTCAGACGGCACGACCGTTGGTTATCACGTCATCACGCCGTTGAAACTCGATACAACAAAAATCCTGCTGGTCAATCGGGGCTTCGTGCCGCGTGGCGCAGCTTATCCGAAGCCGCCGGTGACGGCAGTGCCGACGGGTACGGTGACGGTGATTGGGTCATTGGTGTTACCGAGCGCAAAATTTCTCGAGTTGGGAAGTCAAACACCGATTGAGGGCAACGTCTGGCAAAACCTCACCATCGAGCGCTACCGCGAGCATACTCGGCAAGACGTTCTTCCACTGATGTTGCTGGCACAACCAACCGATGCCGGTCTCAAATCCGTGGTTGAGCGGCCCGACGCCAAAGCCGACAAACACACCGAGTACATGCTGACCTGGTATTCGCTTGCGGCGACGGTGCTCGCGCTGTGGATATTTCTCAACCTTCACTTTCCGAAATCAAACGAGCCGCAATGAAATTACTATCCCGGCTCTCGCCGCGCACCAAGCTTGTGCTGATGTTCGTGTTGTTTGCCGCGCCGATCACGACCTCGTACCTGATGTTTTTTTTCTGGACGCCCAAGGCGACCAATAACTTTGGGGAACTAATTTCTCCAGTCGTGCCGCTTCCGTTGGAACAGCTTGACGTGACGGATGGCAAGGATGCGCCGCCGAATGCCGCCGCCAAGGCAATGCGCGGAAGATGGCTGCTCGTGACGCGAGATAGCGGAGCGTGCGACCAACCGTGCGCGACGAAACTTTACGCCATGCGGCAATCGCGTCTGCTGGTCGGCAAGGAACTTAATCGTGTTGCGCGCGTGTTGCTCATCGATGATCAGTTGACACCGAATGCGCAATTGTTGCGGGATTTCTCGGGTACTGCGTTCGTCGCAGCCAGTACATCATCGTGGCTGAAGACCTTGCCACTGGAAAAAGCCGGCCAGAGCAACGGACGAAACTACATTTACGCCGTTGACCCGGTCGGCAATGTGTTCATGCGCTATCGAGCGGATCAGAACATCAAGGAACTGGCGGCTGATCTCAGGCGCGTGCTGAAAGCATCACAATTGGGAAAAAATATGGAAGACAAGCAAGGAAAATAGCAGATGAAGATGAGTGCCATTGAACACGGCGTAGTGGGGTTGGTCACCGTTGCCATCATTGTCGGTGCGTGCTGGTGGGTAGGGGCAGATCAAGGCCGCTTTCGCCGACTGATTGCAGTGATCACGGTGGCGACGCTTGGTCTGATTGTCCTTGGTGCGTTCGTGCGCCTGTCGGATGCCGGCCTCGGCTGTCCGGACTGGCCGGGCTGCTACGGCAATCTGACGCCGCATCACTCGGTTGACGCCATCAGTGCTGCAGAAGCAGCGCAGCCCGGAGGGCCGGTCAGCATGGCCAAAGCGTGGAAGGAAATGGCGCATCGTTACCTAGCCATGATCGTCGGTGCGTTGATCGCAGCGATCATGTTCACGGCGTGGCGCCATCGGCGCGTTTTTGATCAATCGCCACTGTTGGCGACGATAATCGGTGCCGCGGTCATCTTCCAGGCTGCTCTTGGCGCTTGGACGGTGACCATGTTGCTAAAACCGGTGATTGTGACGTCGCACCTGTTGGGTGGCGTGATCCTGTTCGCGCTGCTAGTGCTTTTGTTGGCGATGCAACAGGGAAGCGGGTCTTGGCGCACCCGTATAATTGCAACAGCAAATTTGCGCTTGTTCGCAACGGTCGCGACCTGCGTTTTGTTTGCCCAGATTGTGTTGGGCGGCTGGACCAGCACCAACTATGCGGCGCTGGCGTGTGTTGATTTGCCGAAATGCCATGGACAGTGGATGCCGGAGATGGACTTCGCCAACGCCTTTCATGTGATTCGCCCGCTCGGCGTCGGGCCGGACGGCGAGTTGCTGACCGATGCCGCATTGCGCGCGATACACTGGATGCATCGAATGGGCGCGCTGGTGGTGGTGCTGGTGGTCGGCATATTTGCGTGGCGACTGGCGCAACTTGAAACCGGTGGTAAAGTCGGGCGGACGCTCGGCATTCTGCTGGGCACGCAAGTGCTGCTGGGTCTTGCCAATGTTTGGTTTAGTCTGCCGGTCGCCATTGCCGTCGCACACAATGGCGTGGCCGCTTGCTTGTTTACGTTGCTGGTGATCATCGTCTATCGATTGCACAAATCCGGTTGAACCCATTTTGAGTCACGCTCTTGTCTGAAAACCTGATTGCCATCCGTGAGACGAATGTATTGGTGCAGTTCCTTGAACTGACCAAGCCGCGCGTCAACACGTTGATCGTGTTCACTGCGATCATTGGCATGATGCTCGCGTATCCGGTTGGCATGGTGTGGGACGTCGCGTTGATGCTGGCGGCAACCATTGGCATTTGGTTGGTGGCCGCCGTGGCCGCAGCGTTCAACTGTCTGGTCGAGCAAGCGATTGACCGAAAAATGGCGCGCACGCGCGCACGCCCAACCGTGGCCGGCAGTATTTCGACCACGCAAGTGATTGTGCTCGGCGTCGTCGTCGGAGGTATTGGTCTTGCCGTGCTCCACAGGTACGTCAACTCGTTGACCATGTGGCTGACGCTCGCCACATTTGTCGGCTATGCAGTGATCTACACCATCATTCTGAAACCGGCGACCCCGCAGAATATTGTCATCGGCGGCGCATCGGGCGCGATGCCACCGGTGCTCGGCTGGGCGGCCGTTACAGGCATGGTCGATCCGCAAGCGTTACTGTTGTTTTTGATTATTTTCACTTGGACGCCCCCGCATTTCTGGGCGCTGGCTCTCTACCGCAAAGATGAGTACGCAAAAGCAGGTGTGCCCATGCTTCCGGTCACCCACGGTGATCAGTTCACCAAACTTCACCTGCTGCTCTATACCTTCATGCTGACGGCGGCTACGCTGTTGCCGTTCGTGGTGGGCATGGCGGCGTGGCTCTATTTGGGCTGTGCCGTCGCGCTTAATTCAGTGTTCATCTGGTTTGCGATGCAGTTATACCGCCGTTACACCGATGCGTTGGCGCGCCGAACGTTCAAGTTTTCGATCCTGTATCTGGCGCTATTGTTCGCGGCGCTGTTGATCGATCACTATCTGCCGTGGTTGGTCAGATTGTTGTGATGCGTCGCGGCGCAATGGCAATGTCGGCGGCAATGTCGGCGGCAATTTTGCTGCTGGCTGCCGCGGGCTGCAACCAGCGGGCAGCGACCTTCAACGCAGTGGATATCACTGGCGTGCAGGGCTATGGATCGGATTTTCGGTTGTCGGATCACACTGGCAAGACGCGCACCATGGCCGATTTTCAAGGCAAGGTGGTCGCGATATTTTTTGGATTTACGTTTTGTCCCGATGTATGTCCAACGACGCTGACTGACATGCGTCAGGTCATGCAACAACTCGGTCCGCAGGGTGATAAATTGCAGGTGTTGTTCATCACGGTCGACCCGAAACGCGACACGCAGGCATTGCTGTCCAAGTATGTGCCGGCGTTTCATCCGAATTTTCTCGGGCTCTACGGCGATGACGCTGCGACGGCGAAAGTCACGCGCGATTTCAAGATTGTGGCGCTTGTAGTCCCTGGCGCGTCGCCCGATTCCTACACCGTCGGTCACACAGCAGGCATGCTGATTTTCGACACCAAAGGCCAGCTGCGATTGATGGCGCGTTATGGTTTGCCAGCGGATAAACTTGCCGCTGACATCAAACAACTAATGTAGAAAGCGCGACATGGGTATTGAACGTCTTCATATTGGTAAGCGACTGTCGGAAGCCGCCATTCATCGCAACACGATTTATCTTGCGGGGCAGGTCGCCGAGGATAACTCGCAGGACATCAGCGGACAAACCCAGCAGGTGCTCGCTGCAATTGACAAATTGCTGGCCGAAGCGGGAAGCGACAAGACGAAATTGCTGCAGGTGACAATCTTTATTGCCGACATGAAAGATTTTGCCGGCATGAACGCGGTGTGGGATGCGTGGGTGGCACCAGGGGCGACGCCACCGCGCGCCACCGTCGAAGCGAAACTCGCCAAGCCTGAGTGGAAAGTTGAAATGCTGGTGGTCGCGGCGCGCTAACGCGTTGAATGCGGCCAACAAAAAGGGCACCGAAGGGTGCCCTTTTTCGTTGCCGACGTATCGGTCAGCGTTGCGTCACGCGGCGGCGTAATCCTGCAACTGCGTTTTCATCTTTTGCATGGCCTTGACTTCGATTTGGCGAATCCGTTCCGCAGAAACACCGTACTCAGCGGCCAAGTCGCGGAGCGTTTTTTCTTCACCTTCCGCCAGCCAGCGCGTCTGGATGATGCGGCGGCTGCGATCATCAAGGCACGCTAGCGCGGATTCCATGCCGGTCGTTGCGGCAACGTCTTTTTGCATCGCGCTCAGGCGATCTGCGGGATCAACCGAATGGTCCTGCAAATACGCGATCGGACTCACCCAGTTGTCGTCGTCGCCGTCATTCGGCTCGAGTGAGATTTCCTGCCCAGTGAGGCGCTTCTCCATCTCCGAGACGTCGGTTTCCTTGACGTTGAGTTGTCGCGCGACTTGTTTGACCTCGCTCGGCGAGAGTGTGCCCAGGTGCGGTTTCATTGAACGCAGATTAAAAAACAGTTTGCGCTGTGCCTTGGTGGTCGCGATCTTGACGATGCGCCAGTTTTTCAGAATGTATTCGTGCATCTCGGCTTTGATCCAATGCACGGCGAACGACACTAGGCGCACGCCACGTTCGGGGTCAAATCGCTTGACGGCTTTCATCAGGCCGATGTTGCCCTCCTGAATCAGATCCGACTGCGGCAGACCGTAGCCGGCGTAGTTGCGTGCAATGGACACCACCAAGCGCAGGTGCGACATCACCATTTCGGAGGCGGACGCCAGATCACCACGCGTCGACAATGCGACGGCGAGTTCGTGTTCGCGTTCGGGCGTGAGCATCGGTATGCGATTCACGCTGGAAATGTAGTTCTCCAGACTCGCGACGGACAGTGCAGGCAGACTCAAGCTTGCGGTAGACATCGTTCACTCCTGACGAAATACGCGGCAGCAATCGTCGCCGCGATGTGTGCATTTTAGCACTCTCGTAATCAGAGTGCTAATCGCCCGGCAAGTTTGCTGGTACGGGTCGGAAATTTTCTGGAATCAGCGGCCGTTTGTAAGCGAACACTATCTCAATAATCCTTTGCTACAAAAGACCTTAACGATGGTACTGCGAGTTACGTGCAGGCCATCCGCATCCGGCGGCGCAATCGCTGAGCAGTCGCTGCAAGTCGGATTGGGGTA
>JBCKPM010000094.1:0-6631 GCA_038901675.1 Usitatibacteraceae bacterium
GAAGCTGAAAAAACAAAACTTCAAACCGCCACGGAAAGGCGCGTCCCGCTTGAGCGCCATGTTAGGGATTGATCCTGTAAGCTTTTCGTTAAGTACTCAACGAAAAGCTTACAGGATCAGATTGTAGGGTTAGCCACCTCATGCGAGCAACATCTTGATAGCGGCGGTTGCAATGGCGGCAACTATGGCAACAATAAGAGCGCGAAGGTAATTCTCGTGGAACCATTGCCACTTGGTCTTGCGTTCAACGATTGGATGCGAAATGTGAAGGGCGAGACAAAGGTTCGCGGAAGCCTCAGCAATCTGACTGACAGTGCCCGTGAAAATCAATCCTGCGGAAGATCCATCCTCGTTGCGTTGCTCGGCGTAGCTATGACGCCCAAAGGATGAACTCATTGCTTTGAGAGCGTTGTACCAGCGAAGTTTTGTATCGTGCAATGAAAGGAGAAGCTTCTCTGTTTCATTTCCTCCCTTTAATACACGCCCAAGTAGCTGACCCGCCAATGACGAAAGTATTTCGAATTGTTCGGTCGCAGGCGTATCTCTAGCTCCTGTGAGGCGCCAATACTCGTCGGCGGCACCCCATTGAGCGTCAAGGCGATGATGCCTTAACTCGGGAGCCAGCAGCCGGAAGCGCTGTTCAAGATTCAACCAAGAGTCCACGGTTGTCCTTAGGGCTAACGTAAAGTTAAGGGGTGCCGCGCTTTTGCGGCGTCCCGCTTGAACGACGGGTTAGCCCTAAAGGGACTTGCCTCGGACATAACGATATTCCTGCGTTTGACCTTGGTAGCCCCATGAGTCTCCGCGAACGTCATGAACCACAATGTAACTGGCGGGTGCAAGCGAGCCAATGATACTTTCCATAGCGGCGAAAACGCGACTGACGTAAAGAGCCTTCTCGTCTTTAGTGTTCGTACCTTCGGTTACCTTAATGTCGAGGTAGAACGTACTGAACGGCTGAGACGTGAGGATGTTACCTGCGATAAACCATTCAGATGGCGGAACGTGCTCGATTGCGACGGCTGTGAGCTCGCGCTTTTTCTTGAGAATTTCGACTGTTAAATCCGTTAGGGCTGCGGCGATAAGGCCAAAGGTTTCAGGTGACGGCTTGGTACAAACCTTGACATTCAAAATGGGCACGGCGATCTCTTTTGTTGAGGGCTAACGTTGCACGACAGCGCCACCAGGTGCCGTCTCTGCTATTTCACGAGCAACGCCATCCCCGCTTTCGCCGCCGCCTTGTCGAAGGTGACAATGCCATCGCAGCCGCGCGCATGACAGAGCCGCTCTATCAGGCAATCGGTAAAGTCAGCCTTGCTGGCGGTAAACATTCGCACGGCCTGCCAGACGCTCTCCGCTTCTTCAACAAGGATCTGCTTCGAGCGCAATAACTGCGCGACAATTTTGCTGATGTCGTCGCGCGAGGCGTCGTAAAGCGACTCCATCACCCAAACGACTTCCGCGAGCACCACCGCGCTCAAGTATCCCGGCGCAGTCGGTGTGCAGGTTTTTTCGATAAAGCGCGTAGCAGCCAGCGACTGTGCCGGGTCATCCTGCGCTACATAGCGCACAATGACATTGGTATCGATACCGATCACGATTTGCGCCCGCTACCGCGCCGCTTCACGAGCGCGACCATGTCCTCGACTGAGACCGCGCGCTTTGGCACCTTCAACATTCCCTTGAGCAAACGGACGTCGTCGTTCGCCGGCCTGACGATAAACTCGCCATCGGCATTCTCGACAAACTCAATCCGGTCGCCTGTATCGACGCCGAGCCGCCTCGCCACATCAGCCGGAATGGTGACCTGCCTCTTGCTGGTGAGTGTCGCTGTTGTCATATCGATCACCTTACGAATTAACTATCGCCTTACTTTAGCATAAGGCAGCGATCAATGCCAACTACGGTGCCTCGAAGAACGTCACGTTCATCAGTCCCGCTTCGGAGCGATCGTGGGGTTGCTTGAGTTGCATCAAGCCCTGCACCATTTGCAGTGCCGTCTGATTGCACGGCGGCAATTCGGCATCCGACTTGGCAATCGGTGTCAGGCGATCACCCCAGCGCACTAGGTGCGCAGACAACGTAAGTCCCGCACCAAAGGCCGGAATCAGCACTAGGCCACCGGGTTTGACGCGACCTTCTTCGACCGCTTCAACCAGTGCCACAGGTGCGGTGGCGGCGCTCATGTTGCCGTACTTGTGAACGTTCACGAAAACTTTGTCCATGCTCGCACCGGCGCGTTTGGCAACCGCTTCAATGATGCGCAAATTGGCTTGGTGCGGGACGATCACGTCAATGTCGTCAATCGTCACGCCGGCCTGCCGAAGCACGTCCACGCAGGCGTCTCCCATCCCCTTCACGGCTTTCTTGAAAATCTCCTGACCGTCAAAATCCCAGCGCGTGTCGCCGTACGCCACACCGACATTTGAATAAAGCGCACCTTTGCCTCGCACGCGCAGCGTTTGCCGCGCGTCGGCGTAGCACTGCAACTTTTGCGCGATCACGCCCTCGGCCTTTTCAGTGGGTTGGAACACCGCCGCCGCCGCGCCATCGCCAAACAACACCGCGACATTGCGGTTTTGCCAATCCATGAATTTTGAAATGTGTTCAACGCCGATCACCAGCACGTTTTTCGCCACGCCGGTTTGAATGAACGCGGTCGCCGTCGACATGCCATATAAGAAACTGGTGCACGCCGTGTTGACATCCATGGCAGCCGCTTTGTGCGCGCCGAGTCGGGCTTGCAAACCGGATGCGGTGTTGGGCACGTGCTCGTCAAAGCTACAACTGCCGTAAATGATGAAATCGAGTTCACTCGCATCAAGCCCAGCACAAGCGAGTGCGCGCTGCGCCGCGACAAATGACAGTTCAAGGCCGGCAACATGCGAGATGCGGCGCTCTTTCATTCCGGTGCGCTGCACAATCCACGCGTCATCGGTCGGCAGAAAAGTGGCGATGTCGGCGTTAGTCAGAATGGCGGGGGGAAGGCACTTTCCCCAGCCGGTGAGCGCGGCGTATGTCATAGGTTTCTCCGAGGTGCTGTGGCCGCATCGGTGCGCTACGGGGCCACAAATTGGCAGGCCGATGATGTGTCCGGCGTTGGTCGATACGGTGATTCTCTCGCAAAACGACACATCGCGCCGCGCCTCATCCGCATCACCCATCCGCATCTGTAGCGCAGCACTGCCGACTCCGCGATAATGCGTCTATGCCCGCTTTTGTCCGAATCCTGTTGCCAGCGTTTATCAGCATCGCGTGCATTGCACTCGCGCAACCGCCCACGCAATCGTCGGCCTCACCCGAACTGGAGGTGCCGTTTGTCGTGTCGTCCGCGCTGGTCACGCGCACCATGCTCGACATGGCGAAAGTGACGGCGCAAGACTTTGTGATTGACCTCGGCTCCGGTGATGGACGCATCGTATTTCTGGCGGCGCAACACTATGGTGCCCGTGCGTTGGGCGTCGAAATTGATCCGCGTTTGGTCGAAACTGCACAGGAAGACGCTCGCAAGTTCGCGCTAGAACGCCGTGTCGACTTTCGGCGGGAGGATTTGTTTGCGACTGACTTGTCGAGCGCGAGCGTGATCACCATGTATCTGCTACCGGACGTCAATCTTGCGTTGCGGCCGCGATTGTTGGCGCTCAAGCCGGGCACCCGCATCGTCTCCCACGATTGGGACATGGGCGATTGGACGGCGGACGAAACGCGCACGGTGAGCAATCCGGAAAAATCCGTTGGTCGGGAAAAAACCAGCCGGGTAATGCTTTGGGTGGTGCCCGCCCAAGTCCACGGAACATGGTGCGCATGGCAAGTCAAGACTGCCGGTCGCACGGCGTACGCTGTTGAACTCGCGCTCGATCAGCGTTACCAACAGCTCGACGGCATGCTGCGGATAAATGCGCCCGACAGCGCGCGCGGTCAGCCAATCCGGTTTCGCGCGACCTTGCGTGGCAATCGCTTTTCAATCCGGCAGCCGAATCAGGACGCGCTGGCAGAAGTTCAAGACGAGGCGATTACGCTGAATGCTGCCGCCTACGGGTTTAGCGCTCCGCTGCTATTTCGTCGCGAGCCCGCGACGGGCACCGGCTGCGACGAGTCGACAGCGCGCAACGCCGCGAGCCGATACTGATCATGGTCTACGCGCGCCTTCGCCGCTTCGCGTTGTATGTCTCCGGCATTTGCAGCGTGATGTGGTTGTGTGGTTGCGGCGCCAAGCCTGCGACACTGCCCGCGCTCGATAAAGCTGCGGTGGTGCTCGCCTTCGGCGACAGCCTGACCTTTGGGTCGGGTGCGGTGCCTGAGCAATCGTACCCGGCGCTGTTGGCGCGACACATTGGTCGTAAGGTCGTCAATCGTGGCGTGCCAGGCGAGGTCAGCCAGGATGGGCTGCAGAGGCTACCCAGAGTGCTCGATGAAGTGCAGCCGCGCTTGCTGATTCTTTGCCACGGCGGCAACGACTTTTTGCGCAAGCTCGACGCGGGCGCGACCGAAGCCAACTTGCGCGCGATGATCAAGCTCGCGCGGGACCGCAATATCAGCGTAGTGCTGCTCGCCACGCCGAAGCCCGGGCTGCTGCTGTCGGTACCGGCGTTCTACGACACCATTGGCCGCGATCTCGCCGTACCTGTCGAGCGAAAAGTAATGCGCGATGTTCTCGGCGACAACGCACTTAAATCGGATTTGGTGCATCCCAATGCGGCGGGATACGCACGGGTCGCCGACGCCTTGGTGGCACTGCTGAAGCAAGCGGGCGCCGTGTAGCCCAGCATCGCGTTATTTACAAACTCGTTTAACGACGGGCGTTTTCCGGCATTTTGGCTGGAACGGCAAGCTGGGCGAGGACTTTGGAAAACTATTGACGCTGACCCGAATGGTACTTACTTAAGGCGACACAGGCGACTGAAACAGATGGTAGCCCGGAAGGAGCATAGCGTATTCCGGGGTGTTCGTTGCACAACAGTTTGCCCCGGAATACGCTACGCTCCTTCCGGGCTACGCCTAAGTAAGTGCCATTCGACGCTGACCCCTTACTTCCGCTTTTCGATTTGGCTAATTTCTTTGATTCGCTGCGTCACTTTTGCGACCTGTGCACCGTGCACGGTACCCGGAACGATCAATCCCTGCAATCCGTCGTGGAAAGCGTCCGTCTCCAGCAGCAACCGGCATTGCTCCGCGAGATAGGCACGCACGTCAGCAGGCGAATGCGCGACCTCATCGATCAACTCAGGTCTGCCGTCGATCAAGTTGACGATGTCCTCCAGATCATGGCTTGCCATGAAATCGCCGTTGCCGCGATCCGCGAAGGCGACAAACTTGGTCGCCATGAACGCAGGTGCCGAAATCAGGCGGATGGTGGTACCGCTGGGCAGTGTTCGTGTCTGCGCGGTTTCAACCGCCAACGGATACCATCGATTCGAGAATCCGAGAACGGACGATTCGGTCGGCATCAAATCGACCTCAAGCTCACCGAGACGCCATCGACAGATTGGTGCATCCGCCGATATATCGCGCTTGAACCCAAGCCGCGAAAATTCTTTTTCCAACTGGTGATAGCCCGCCAGCGCGGCGACTTCTGCCAGCAAATCGACATCGTAGGTCACACGCGCGGGCGCAGCCGCCGGATCGGTAAACAACAGACCCACCGCACACCCGCCCACCAGCACCAGCCGCTCGCGTAGCTGACCAAGCGCTGCCGCAATCAATTCCACCTGCGCAAGATTGGGATTGTTTGCGCTCATTTGAAATACGGCTCCAGCAAGCGCTTGGCCGCATCGCGCTCGCGTGCCTGACCGGCGCGGAGCGCGTCAAAAAGTGAAAGCATGGCGTAGAGTTTTTCGTCGCGCATCGCCGCTTCCGGCGCGGATGGATAAAGCGGCGCCAGGCTCATGCCGCGCGTGGGCCCATTCGGGTGCGGCCACACCGGCACAGGATCGCTCGAACCGACAATCACGGAATTGAGCGGCGGTGCTGCATAGCCCGTCGGCAAGCCACGCGTGAGCGCACCCCACACCGGCGGGAACGCGTATTTCGCGCCGTAGATCAGGAATTCCTTCAACTGCGATTTGAGCACCACCGGCCAACCCGCATCCGCGCTCACCAGCCGCGCATCGGCGGCGCGCTTCAGCGAGGCATGCACGGCAGAGGCCGCCAAGCCCGTTGCCGCCGCCAGTTCCGCATAGCCGCCGGGCGCGTCACCGCGACTCAACATCGCCAGAAGGACGAACAGGTCCTGCGGCTTGAGGGCGTATTGCTGGTTGAGGATCTTGGCCATTGTTCTTTATTCTTGAATTGCGAATATTGATGGCTAATGCTATTTCTTTATTGGGTATATTGTCAATATTCTTTATTCAAGAATAGCGAATTCCGGCGGTTAATCTGGCAGTCTGCGAATTCATATGCGATTCGCATATAGCATATGAACTTACCTTGGCGCGACTGAAAGTACCGAGAAGCAAGCACTGGCGCGGCTTTCAGGCCGAAAATGGCTGGAACGGCAATCTGGGCGCGGACTTTGCAAAATAATTAACTCCGACCCCTTACTCCGTTCCTGCACGCCGACGCAATCACAACTGAAACACCGACCCGGGACCTCTAGCTAAACCGCCTTCGCTCACCGTCGATTCAAACACTA
>JBCKPM010000095.1:0-6629 GCA_038901675.1 Usitatibacteraceae bacterium
TACCCCGCAAGGAGCGACGCGTATTGCGGGAGCGGGAATCGAGCGTTCGGTGGCCCCGGATTGCGGCGTCGCCTCCATCCGGGCTACGGGCTGACATTGGTTGCCTCAACCGCATCACGACGATATAGTCCTCCACAACGTTGGGGCGAGTCCGCAAACGCGACCCGACCGATGACGCATCACAATAAGGGAGCGCAATCGATGTTGATCGACTGGTTCGATTTGTCTGTGTCTGTGTCGGTGCGGAGCAGGCTCGCATGAGCAATGTCCACCCTCTCGAATTGCCCGCGTCGAGTTTCGACGACGACGCGTGGGACGACCTGCTCAATTTCATCGAAGAGCGGCGCGTCATCCCGATCATCGGCCCCGAACTGCTCAAGGTCGAGACCGAAAGTGGCTCGCGCTTGTTCTACGATTGGCTGGCCGACAAACTGGCCGAAAAGCTCGGCGTCGATACCCAACAGCTGCCCCAGCCCTATACCTTGAACGACGTGGTGTGCTGGTTTTTGTCTGCCCGCGGCCGCCGTGAAGACACCTACACCCGCATTCGCAGCATCCTGCGCGAAATCACCTTTGCGCCACCGAAGGCCTTGAAGCAACTCGCCGAGATTACGGACTTCGATTTGTTTGTCACCACCACCTTTGATTCGTTTCTCGAACAAGCCATCAACAACCAGCGCTTTGGTGGCGCGCAATCGACTGAGGTCATCAGCTATACACCCAATCGCGTCACCGACATCCCCGCCGAGCGCGAGCAGTTGCAGCGCCCCGTGGTTTACCACTTATTCGGCAAATGTTCGGCTTCACCCACCTACGTGGTGTCTGATGAGGACATGCTCGAATTCATCTGCGCCTTGCAGCGCGAGCATCTGAACCCGGAAAAACTGTTCTACGAACTCGAGCACAGCCACATCTTGTTGATCGGCAGCAACTTTTCGAACTGGCTGGCACGTCTGTTTCTGCGCATGGCCAAGCGCCACCGGCTATCCGACCCGCGCGAGGTTGGCGAAGTGCTGGCAGATGATCACAGCAGCAGCGATGAGCGTCTCATGGCGTTCTTGCAACAAGTCAGCGTGCGCACCCGTGTGTATTCCGGCGCGGAACACTTTGTCGATGAACTGCATCGCCGCTGGACGGCGCGGCGCAGGTCGGCCGACATTTTGCCGATGAACGGCAACCCACAGCGTTTCTTGCCACCGCAACGCGACATGCCGGATAACGCCGTGTTCATCAGCTATGCGCGCGAAGATTTGGTCGCCGTGCAAAAACTGAAAGCCGCGTTTGATGCAGCAGGTATCAAGACCTGGTTTGACATGGAGCGGCTCGAAAGCGGCGATGACTTCGATCGCAAGATTCAAAAAAACATCGCCCGCTGCGCATTTTTTATCCCGATCATTTCGACCACTACCGAGCGCCGACTCGAAGGCTACTTTCGTCGCGAGTGGAGTTATGCGCTCGATCGCACGCGCAACATGGCTGATGACGCGTTGTTCATCCTGCCGATCGCCATCGACGCGATTGACGAACGCAACGCCCGGGTGCCGGACAAATTCAAAGCCGTCCACATCACGCAGATGGCGGGCGGAGTGCCAACGCCGGAGTTTATTGAACGGCTGAAGTCGCTGTTGGCGGGGCGAGCATGATGAACACACCGACCCCCACGGGCGTTACCGCCGACACCGCAAAAATCGACGAACAGCACCCGTGGCTGGGCCTCGAATCGTTCACCGAAGCCACGCGCGGCTACTTTTATGGCCGCGACGACGAGGTCGGCGAACTCGCGCGTCGGGTGCAACGTAAATTGCTCACCGTCCTGTTTGGACAGTCGGGACTGGGCAAGACCTCCATTCTGCGCGCCGGTATCGTGCCGCGCCTGCGGCCTGAAGGCTATTGCCCAGTCTATGTACGCATCGACTATTCGCCGGAAGCCCCCTCGCCCACCGAGCAAATCAAGCAGGCCATTTTTGCGGCGACCGCGGCTTCCGGTTCATGGACAGGCGCGGGCACCGCCGTCGAAGGTGAATCGCTGTGGGAGTTTTTGCATCACCGCGACGACATTCTGAAAGACGCCAACGGCAAGACGGTCATTCCGCTGTTGATCTTCGATCAGTTTGAAGAAGTGTTTACGCTCGCGCAGGCGGATGATGTCGGCCGCAGCCGCGCCGCAGGTTTCATCGAGGATCTCGCCGATCTGGTCGAAAATCGTCTGCCCAAGAAAGTCGAGGCGCTGCTCGAAGAAGACGACACCATCACCGAGCGCTTTGACTTCAACCGCGAGGATTATCGCGTCCTGATCGCGCTGCGCGAAGACTATCTGGCGCATCTGGAAAGCGTCAAGGGCGTGATGCCCTCCATCACCCAAAACCGCATGCGCCTCGCGCGCATGACCGGTAGCCAAGCGTTGTCAGCCGTCCTCAAGCCCGGTGGCAAGCTGGTGTCGCAAGAGGTGGCTGAGTCCATCGTGCGGTTTGTGGCGGGTGGCTCTGAGTTACCCAACGCCGAAGTCGAGCCGTCATTGTTGTCGCTGATCTGCCGCGAGCTCAACAACGCGCGCATCGCCCGGGGCAGGAGCGAGATCTCGGTCGATCTGCTCGCTGGCTCACACGACACCATCTTGGCGGAGTTCTACGAGCGCGCACTCGCCGACCAGCCGCCGGCGGTGCGCAAGGTGATTGAGGACGAACTACTGACCGAATCCGGCTACCGCGAAAACTTGGCCGAGGAACGCATCCAAAAAGCGTTTGCGACGGCGGGCGCGTCGCCGGATGCGTTAGCGACACTGGTCAATCGTCGTTTGCTGCGCACCGAAGATCGCCTTGATCGGCGTCGCGTGGAACTAACCCACGACGTGCTGTGCGGGGTCGTCAAAGCCAGCCGCGAGGCACGGCTTGCGCGCGAAGCGCGCGAGCAAGCCGAAACGAATCTGCTCGCCCAGCAGCAACGCGAACACGCCACCCGCAAAGCGCTGATTCGCGCACGACAAATCGCTGCCGGCTGCGCGCTGCTGTCGGTGGTGGCCATCGGCAGCGCCATCTACGGCGTCTACAGCGCCAATCGTGCCCACCAAGCCGAAACGCAAGCCGTCAACACCCGCGCCATTTCCGAGGCCTCGCGTGTAGAAGCGGAAAAACTGGTGGTATTTATCCTCGATGATTTTTACGAAGAAATGGTGCCGATTGGCCGCCTTGATGTGGTCGGCAGCCTTGCCAAGCAGACCGTCGACTACTACCGCCAGCTACCGCTCGAAGCACGCACACATGCTAGCAACCGCAATAGCGCGTTGGCACAGTCACGTTATGCACGCGTGCTCACCACACTCGGCAAATCCGACGAGGCAAGTGGTCAGATTGCCGCTGCCAACAAGACGCTGGCTGAACTGCGCGCCGGCGGTGACGACAGCGACGAGACGATCATCGTGCAAGGGCGCGTCGGGGCTGAGGAAGGCTTCTACTACGCCCTCCAGTTTGACATGGCGGCCGCCATCAAGGTGGGCGAAGCGACGCTGGCATCGCTCAAGCCGTTGTTGACGCGACCGACGCCACCCGAACTGGCGCGCCGGGTGGAATCGGAACTGCGCGGGCGGCTGGGGTTTGCCTACCTGCGACACGCCCTGCTTCCCGCCGCCATCGACAACTTGCAGCAAACGCGCGCCTACGCCAAGCAACAGGGTGCCGCGGAACTTCGAGATCTGGTCGCCACTGCTGGGTACGTCGCCAGCGGCTGGATGCTCGCAGAGGCGCTCGCTCGCAGTGGCCGAAGCGACCAAGCCCTGCCGCTCTTAAAGGAGAGCATTGAACTCGCCGACCGCCTGTTGCAACAGCGCCCCGGTCATCGTCCCGCATTGCGTTCCAAAGCGACCAGCTTGAACCAACTAGGCACCATTGAGGAGCAGAACCTACGCGTGGCGAGTGCGCTTCGTTACACCCGTGAGGCGGTGCGCACCAACGCTGAAGTCACGGCACTCGACCCGGGCAGCTCTGGTTCGCAAAACAACCTGCGCCTGGCCAAATCCGGCGTATCCAGGTACCAATATTTGTTGGGGAGCGTCGATGAGTCCATTGCGAGCTTCCAATCTGCGCTCGACATCGATAAATCTGAAACCGTCAGCGGCTTTTCTGCACGCCAATTGATCTGGATGCACGGTCAACTCGCGAGGTTATTGGCCGACGCCGGGCAGATGGATCGCGCGACCGCCTCGCTCAGAGCCGCAGAGCAGTATCTGCAGAGGTTCTTATCGCTGAGTAATGACACCGACTCGCGCCTCAGTGCACAAGGTGAGCTGGCGGCACATCGTGCCAGGATTGACGCCATCAACGGCAAGTTCGATGCGGTCGAACCGGAGATGGCCAAGCATATTGCGTTGCGCCTACAGCGGCTGGCGTCGTTGGGTGACCAGCGCGCCACGGGTCGCGACGTCCCGTTAGCAACCTTGTACGCCGTGACGGCAGCAGCATTGCTGGGCAAAGGCGACTACGCTGCCGCCGCGCAATACGCGCACAAGCAGCTGGAGGAGGTACGGCGCGATGCAGAGCCATCGCTCAGCAACCAACGTGACGCCAGCGTTGCGCGCACCCGACTGGCACTGGCACTGGCGCGACAGACCAAGCTCTACGACGCCCATAACACCATCCGGCCCGCGCTGGCGTTTTTCCGCTTGCCGGCAGTGCAACGCAGTGACGACGTTACGCTAAAACACGACTACGCCTACGCGCTGCTCGCCGCCGCAGTGGCCAACCCGGCCGACAAATCAGCGCTGCTCGCCGAAGCCCTGCGCACGTTCGAGGCCATGCCGGCGCAGATGAAGGCACAAAAGACCTTCGCACGGCTGCGGGAGGATATCGTTCGCGAACAGGGACGCAAACCGTAGGTTGGCGCTGAGTCTGCGAAGCCCAACACGCGAACTGACGGGCGTTTCCAGTGTGTAGCCCGCAAGCAGCGGCCCTTTGCCCCGACATGCCTATAGCCGGGGGTATTGCGGGAGCGTGACCCAGCGTTCGCTTGCCCCGGACTCGGTACGGGGCTTCTGACATGTCGTACAACACATCGACTTGACGGGCTTCCAGCATTGCCATAAAGTAAGGAAAGCAAACTTAGTAAGGATTCGTATGTCCGCTGCTACCCTCACTTCAAAAGGCCAGATCACCTTACCCAAGGCGGTGCGTGATCGACTTGAACTCAGCGCGGGGGATCGTGTTGATTTTGTGATGGCGGCGGATGGCCGCTTCGATTTGATTCCCGTCAAAGCGAGCGTCAAGAGCTTGAAGGGCTGCGTGCCCGCGCCAAAAAAGCCCATCACCATCGAGGCGATGGCGAAGGCAGTGCGCGCCCGCGCCAAGCGCTTCGCCGCATAGGTTGTATCGGTGATCGGACTCGACACCAATGTGCTGGTGCGCTATTTCGCGCAAGACGAGCGTGCGCAAAGTGCGTCAGCCAACCGCGCGTTTGCCGCGCTAAGCAAGGATGCACCGGGATTCATTTCGCTGATCGTGTTGTGCGAATTGGTGTGGGTACTCGAAGACGTGTACGCAATGAAAAAATTGAATCTTGTTGAGATTCTGCGCACGCTGCTCGAATCCGACGAGTTGATGATCGAATCCAAGCCGCTTGCGTGGCAGGCATATCGGCGCTTTAGTGAGGCATCGCTCGATTTCAGCGATGCACTGATTGTCGAGATCGGCAACGATGCGGGATGCACGCATACCCTCACCTTCGACAAAGCTGCTGCCAGGACGGCGGGCTTTAGGCTGCTGAAATCGTGATGAACTAGGCAATCTTCCTCTCCTACGCAAGCCGGGACGCTGACGCCGCACGGCGCAGAAGTTAGCCATTCCGATAATTTCACATGCACGTGAAATTCATTGCCTGACACTTCGACCCCAAGATCGACCCGTTGCATTGACGACGTCTGCTAATATAGTCACACTTCTGACTAGAACTGTGAGGTCTCGATCATGCACACATGGCCCGTACAAGACGCGAAAGCGCGCTTTAGTGAGCTGCTCGACACCAGCATTGCTGAAGGCCCGCAGGTGGTCACCAAGCACGGCAAAGCCGCCGCCGTGCTGGTGCCGATTCGGCAATGGGAAGCGCTGCAAGGCGCCGGAAAGCGCACGTTGAAGCAAGTGTTGCTCGATGCTGCCGCGCCAATGGATCTTGTCTTGCCTCCACGCGGCGGCTTGAAATTGCACCGCGTCTAGGCAGCGATGTACTTACTCGATACCAATGTTGTCTCTGAACTGCGCAGGCCAAAACCGCACGGTGGTGTCGTGGCGTGGGTATCTGCACAAGAGGCCACGACGCTGTACATTTCCGCGATGACAATCGCTGAGCTGCAGCGCGGTATTGAGATGACGCGCGTACAAGATGCGACTAAGGCCGCGCACCTCGAAGCGTGGCTCGAAGAGCTTTTGTACACTGGCCAAGTGCTGCCGCTCGATACCGCCGTGTGCCGCCAATGGGCGCGACTGATGCACGGGCGCTCGGACACCTTGATCGAGGATGCGTTGATCGCGGCGACGGCAACGGCGCATAGCCTGCAAGTGGTCTCGCGCAATGTGCGCGACTTCAAAGCGCTGGGGCTCAAAGTGCTCAACCCGTTTACGACGAAGTAGCGCAGCAGCAGCCGATCA
>JBCKPM010000096.1:0-6590 GCA_038901675.1 Usitatibacteraceae bacterium
GTGACGAAACGCCCCGAGCAGCGGCAAGGTGCCCAACAAACTAGCCAGCATCAGCGCGATGATGAGGGAGAAATGGCCGAGTTCAGGGATCTATAGGAGTTCACTTTGCAGGTTGCGTGACGACGGATTTCTGACCGGCGAACAGCTTGCCTTCAATCGGATAGCCGGCGCGTTTTAACGCCTCAGCCGCTTCCGGCGGCATGTAGTTCTCATCGTGCTTGGCCAGCACTTCGGCGGCGCGGAACACGCCGTCGCCGCCAATTCTTCCTTGCGCCACAACGCCCTTACCCTCCTTGAACAGGTCGGGAAGAATGCCGGTGTAGGTCACGGGAATGGTTTGCGCGGTATCGGTGACCGAAAAAAATACCGTCAGTCCATCCGGTTGCCGCTTAATACTGCCGACCGTGACCAGACCGCCCAGCCGAAAGGTACGTTCTTTCGGTGCCTTGTCTTGGCTCACTTCGCTCGGCGTATAGAAAAACACAAGGTTTGAATTGAATGCGCGCAACACCAGCGCCACTGCGGTCGCCAAAATTGCCACGCCTACTGCCAACCACATAAACCGTTTTGCGCGTAGGGTCAGCTTCATTGCGCCGTCCTGCCCGTTCCAGCTTCGCCCGCTGCGATGCTGTCACGCACACTTTGTTGCGCACAGTCGATGCGTCGCCGAACCAACACGATTTCGACGACGATGCAGAGCAAAAATACGCCGAACGAACCCCAGACAAAAAAACCTTTGCCGTCCATCGAAAAAAATTCCACCCAGTTCACGAGACTGCCTCCTTGATGCTCTTCACCCACTGCGATTGGCCTTCACGCTCGAGAATGATGGCGCGCACGCGACAAAATGCCACCGCAATCGAATACATCCAGCAGGCGAACGCCATGATTGCCATTGCCGCCAACATGATGGCGGCCATTTTGTTACCTTGCGTGATCGACACCGAGGCACCTTGATGCAGGGTATTCCACCACTTCACCGAAAAATAGATGATCGGCACGTTGACCGAGCCAACCAGCACCAGCAAGGCTCCCGCTTTGTCGGCGCGCTTTTTGTCCTCGATAGCGTTGACTAGCGCGATATAGCCAACATACAGAAACAACAAAATCAGCGTCGAGGTCATGCGCGCATCCCACGCCCAATAGGTACCCCAGGTCGGTTTGCCCCACAGAGCGCCCGTCCACAACGCGATTGCGGTGAACATGGCACCGGTCGGCGCGAGTGCTTCCATCATCATCGCCGACAAGCGCGTCTGATACACCAACGTCAGCACCGCATAGCCGGCCATCAACAGATATATGAACATCGCCATCCACGCCGTCGGCACATGAATGAAGATGATGCGATACACCTCGCCTTGCTGAAAGTCCTCGGGCGCAACGAACAAGCCCAGATACAAACCGATCACTGCCGCCACAAACGCCAACGTGCCAAACCACGGCACGAGTTTTCCGGCCAACGGGTAAAACGACGACGGTGCGGAATACTTGAATAGACTCATTTCAATCCAGTGAAATCTTGACCGCCGCCGCCGCCGCAAATGGCGTGACGACCATGCCGATGAGCAACATTGCCGCGAGCAGCGATAGATTGGCCGTCACATCCACGCCGACCATGCTCGCCTCAGCCGCGCCCGCACCAAAAATCAACACCGGTATGTAGAGCGGCAATACCAGCAACGCCATCAGAATCGAACCGCCGCGAACGCCGAGCACCAGCGCTGCCCCAATCGCACCCAGCATGGTCAAGATCGGCGTGCCCAAAATCAGACCTGCCACGATGACCATTAGTTCACGACCCTCCAGCCCAAATTGCAGGCCAAGCAACGGTGCAGTGATCGCCAACGGCACGCCCGTGGTCAACCAATGCGCGATCATTTTACCGGCGCACAACACCGGCAACGGGTAACGTGACAACGCGAGTTGCTCGAGTGTGCCGTCCAGATAATCGCTCTGGAAGATTCGCGGCAGCGTCAGCATCACCGCCAGCAATGCGCACACCCACACCACGCCCGGTGCGACGCGCTTCAGTAGCGCCGACTCCGGGCCGATGGCCAATGGAAACAGGCTGACCACGATCACGAAGAACGCCAGCGCTTGCGCCAATTCGCCTTTGGAGCGAACCGCAAGCCGCAAATCGCGCCGCATTGCCACCCACACACCGCGCTCGGGGGTGGTCAATTCGTTCGCCCTTGGCAGCACCGCACTCATGCTCGCTCTTGCATCTGTAATTCCGCAACTGGCCCTGAAAGGCCGAGCGGCAGATGGCTGGCGATGACGGCCGCACCGCCCATCGACAAATGCCGATTCACCGTCTCAACAAACAGCGCCGAGCCCTGCTCGTCGAGTGCGTTGGTGGGTTCATCGAGTAGCCACATCGATTTATGCGCGAGACCGCAATTTAGCCGCAGTCGCGCCAGTCCGACGCGGCGTTTTTGGCCTTGCGACAAACGCCGCGCGAGCATGTCGCGCCGGTCGCCCAGATGCACCGCGTCGAGCGCACCGAGTTGATCGGCCAGCGTGACATCGTTGGTATCGAGCGCCAATTGATCGGCTAGATTCTCCTGCACGGTCAAATCGTCCTTGAGCGCGTTGGCGTGACCAATGTAGAGCACGTTGTCGCGAACGTGAGGGGCAAACGCGCGAACGCGCGCAGCTTGCAACACCACGCTGCCGCTATCGGCGATGGTCAATCCGGCAAGCACACGAAGCAAGCTGGTCTTGCCGACGCCATTGGGACCGCGCAGGATCAACGCGTGGCCGCTAACCAGTGAAAAGTCGAGGTCGGCAAACAAGCAACGCGAGCCGCGCGCCAGGCCGAGCCCCTTGACTTCCAGCGTGACGGCGTCCGCGGCCAACGCCACTAGGGTGCCACCTTGTCGATGACAAGCCGCACCGCATTCGACGGCGGTGCGACGGCGGTGCTCACGCCGTGCAGGTCGCCGGCGCGCAAACTCGCGTCGCCGCTCTTGGAAATACGCGCCTCGATGGTGACGTCGGCGAACGACGATAAATTCATTCCCGGCGCCATCGCCATCGCGTCGTTCAACTCGAAAGCGTACGGCCAACCCTTCGGCGCGGCGACGCGAAGTACGGCAAGTGGCATACGCGGTCCATTGACTGCCCTGGCAAGAATGAACAAGGTATCGCCCGCGTCCACTTTGCGCGCCAGCTCGCGAGCAATCGACACCTGCCCGGAGACGACCTTACCGATCGCCGCGCCGATCACCTGCGGCAGCGCTGGCACGGCCGCCGCAGGTCTCGATGCTGAATTCGGTGGCGACGGCGGTGACGCGGTCGACGCCGGGAACGCCGGTTTACCGGTCTTGATCTCGTTGATGATTGCCACTACTTGCGCGTGATCGGCAGACTCTTTAGGCAGCAGCGATTGCAGCTTCTGCCAATGTTTGATGGATTGCGCTTTGTTGCCCGCGCGCATTTCGGCGGTACCGGCGAGTGCCAGTGCTTTCATGTTGTTGGCATCGAGTTTCAACGCGCGCTGAATCAGCGCCATCGGCTTGCCAGCAAACACGCCCTCTTGCAGTATCGCCTGTACGTCGGCGTAATCGGCAAGCAGCGTCGAGAGCAGCTGCGCATCTCCCGTCGTCAGCGCCACGGCGCGTTCGTAGGCACTGGCCGCCGCCGCCCACTGCCCTAAGGCGTTTTGCGATCGCGCCAACAGCATCCAGCCTTTTGCGTCGTCCGGATTGGACTGCAATTTGCGCGCCAGATTTTCCACCAACGCCAGCACCTGCTGCTCCGACATCGGTTGGTCAGGATCGACGCTCGCGACGCCACCGGCTGCCGGCGTGAGTTGATCTGCGTGGTGCGCGCCCCAGATCGCATAGCCGCCGACCGCGCCGACCAACAGCACCGATAAGACGAACCCTAGCATCCACGCGGGTTTTGCGCCATTTTTGCCTGAAGCCGCGCTCTGCTGCTGGGGTTTCGACTCCGGTGAAATTTGTTCGGCCAATCGCGCCGTGAGCTCGTCAAGCACGCGGTCGCGCTCGATGTCATCGATCAGACCGCGCGCATGATCGGACACGACTTCGCGTCGATGTACCCGCAACGCTTCAACGTTGCCCTCGTCGATCGACACGCCGACGCGGGGCGACTGACGCCACAACGGCACCAACACAAAAACAAGCGCCAGCAGTGTCATCAACCCTGCGATTACGTAAAACGTCATGGGAGTGCAAATCGAATGGTGCGGAAGCGGCAATTATAGCAACCGCCCCTGCATCAGCGCGCGCAGCAGGTGCTCTGTCAACACCCCGCGATATCTGCTTGCGTGGCAGCAACGTTTGGTTAAACTACCCCCGGCGTGAACCCTGCGGACTGCCCGCAGCCGAACACACACGTTCCCGCAACCACCGTCAAGATTTGGCACCGAGGTAAAGAGTGCGACGAAAATCGAAAAGCACGAATAGCAAACTCAACAGGGGAAGGTAGCGTCGACCGGCACCCGCCGTCAGGGTGTCGGAAGCGCCCGATTAACCATGCAGCATCGCACGGTTCTCGAATACAAACGCTACCGCTATCTGAAAATGGCGATTCTCGTCGTTGTCGCCTCGATCATCGCCTACGTCTGGCAAGCTGCGCCCGTGGGACGATATGGTGGTACGCTGGTTGGCTATGCGCTCGGCATCGTCGCGGCCGGCTTGGTGCTGTGGTTGATGTGGTTTGGCGTACGCAAGCGTCAATACAAAGCTTCGCTCACCACGCTCGTCGGCTGGCTCTCGGCACACATCTACCTAGGCGCGACGCTGATCGTCATCGCCACCTTGCATGCGTCGTTTCAAGTGGGCTGGAATGTCCACACCTTGGCCTATGTGCTGCTGCTCGCGGTGATCGCATCCGGTTTTTTCGGCCTCTACGCTTACCTGCGTTTCCCATCGGCAACCGTTTGCCATTGCATATTAGATAGCGAGTCAGCACCACCCGCGCAAAGCGGTTCGATATGGTCAACAACATAGCCGGGGCATGATCCGCGCCCGATGCGGGAGAGTTTTCCGAGCAGTACGCGCGCGCCGTGTTGCGCTCTAACGTTTGAATTCACCGGACTGCGCGGCTTTTCGCGCAGGTCCGGTGGAATGATGGGTTAGCCGCCGCATTGATTACTACCCACGAATGATCAGCATTGGACGATGACGCTCTTCGTCGTAACTGACGGTGATGATGTCAAGTGGTTCGGTAACGTGCCGATCCGAGCTGAGATCCTTCATGCGGACGCTATGAGGACTACAACTCTCGATCATGCACTCGCTGTGAGAACGGTAGCCGCTGCCTGAAACTTGCTGAGTGCTACCAAGTCTGTGCTGAACGCAGACAACTGAAATTGGAGCGCCGCGCATTTGCAGAATGGCAGCCACTTTGTCACTGCGGCTAGCAATAAGCTCTTCAAATAGTTCGGGAGAAGCCGCGACGGACTCAGAGCCGCGCCGTACAAATGCAGACCCAGAGAAGTGGGGTTTGTTTTGACTCGGGGGGATAACAACAGCAACGACAGCCTTACCCTCAACGTCTAGCACCGCCGTTGAGAACGTGATCGGTGGATAGCAAACTCTTTCGCACTGGTCTCGAACGGTCTTCTGGAGCTTGTCGGGGTTTTCGACACCCTGAATTCGACCGTCATTGTGAACACCCACAAATAGAACACCCGTTGCCCCACTTGGCACTGAGTTTGCGAACGCGACCACGGATTGCCTTATCTCTGAGGCGTTGACACCTTCGGGCTTACGCTCGACGCAATTGTCTTCGTGATTTTTCAGTCTAGCAATGAGCGATGTGTGGGGCATGGCAATGGGTTGCGGCGGCTAACGAATAGCGTTTATCTGTCGCGCCTCGACGTGAATCCAAGGCGCGATATTCGCAGCTCGCGCTCGACAGCGGGCAGCTCCAAATTCGGCTGCCTTGTCCGAGAGCGCGCTGACCAGGCCGAGCCGGTCGGAGCCGATCACAGTGATTACAAGCGACGTCGTCATGGGAATCTGTCCTTGCAAGACGGAAATCGTATGGACAACTCAAGCCGGAATTGTCCCTTCAGTTCGTGAGTTTGCTGCCCATCCGGCTCGGGCAATGAGCGACAGGTGATATCGTCTTTCATCCGAAAAAAAGCCCCCGTATCGAGGGCCTTCGGAGCCGATCACCGCCGAGATCTTTGCGTTATTCCGTTGGCGCCGTATAAGTGGCATCAGTAAAGGCCAGGATCGGATAAAAGATGAATGACAGGAATACCAGCCCGATGCCGAATCCAACGCCTTTGCCGAAATTTCTGGCGATGGCAATGGAAATCAGGAAGAAGAAGACGAAATTCACCAGCGGAATGAAGAGAAGCACAATCCACCACCCCGGCTTGCCCGCTATCTTCAGCATGATCCAGTAGTTGTATATCGGGATGATCGCAGCCCAGCCCGGCTGTCCTGCCTTGGTGAATACCTTCCACAACGAAGCAATCAGCAGTACGACGATCAGCAACCCAATCAATGTCCCCATGGTACCCATTTCTTGGTTCATTTAAGCCTCCCTTGATTAGTCGTTCGGATTGGAAAGGGCAGTTTACGCCGCATCAGCAACGGTTAGGTATA
>JBCKPM010000097.1:0-6577 GCA_038901675.1 Usitatibacteraceae bacterium
GCGCCAGCCGTATATCGTCAATCGCGGCACTGTCCAAATGGGCGCGGAACAGGGCACGATAATTTGCTTGTCTTGCTTTGTCGGTTTGCCCGATCGCAAGATACAAGGAGTGTGGGGTGAGCAGGCTATCGGTCTGACCCAGGGCATTGGCGCGGTAGCTGCTCCAGCGATAATGCGCGGGTCATCAACCATGGCGGCGCGTACCGGATTGAGCTCGATATAGCGTTGGCAGGTCACAAGGTAGGTGTCGGCATGGATGAGTGATGATTTGTAGCGGCTATCCCACAGGGTGCCGGTGCGGGCATGGCTGCGGTTGATGTATTGCACGTAGCGCCGTCCCAGCGACATGATGAGCTTGGGCACGTTCTCGGCCTTCTTCGGGGTGAGGAGCAGATGCACATGGTTGGTCATCAGCACATAGGCGTGTAGGGAGCACCGGGTCTCGACCAAGGCTTCGCCCAGCCAGTGGAGATAGCTTTGGTAGTCTTGTTCATTGAAGAAGCACGGCTCACGGTTGTGTCCGCGCTGGACGATGTGGATCGGGATGCCATCAAGTTGGATGCGTGGGCGGCGGGGCATAAAAGCATGATAGCAGAAATATATCGACCATGACCCCTTTAATAAGACCACTTTAATCACTCTTTAATCACTTTAGGGCACCTCTAATAATTGCTGCCATTTTGCCCATGCAGAGGCCCCCAGAAGTCCCTTGATGCGCTATGCTAAGGCACATCAATTCAAGAGCGCAGGCGATGAAGAAAAAGAGTCAGCTGGGATTTTTTGACATCGCGGAACGTACCGCCAAGCTGGCGCGGATGGGTGATCCGCTGGTCGGGTTAAATGAACAGATCGACTGGGAAGTGTTTCGAGCCGATCTGAATCGCGTGCATGCGAAGGCACGCAAAAGCAACGCCGACGCGAAACCGATCGATGTCGTGCTCATGTTCAAGCTGCTGGTACTGCAACAACTCAACAACCTGTCCGATGACCGGATTGAATACCAGATACGCGACCGACTCTCCTTCATGCGCTTTCTGGGACTGCAGTTTGAAGATCGCGTCCCGGACGCCAAGCCTGTCCTGAGCTTGCCGAAGGGATCGTCTGGCTGTTTCGTGAACGCCTCAAGGGGTTGAAACTGGTGGAGGTACTCTTTACCCGCTGCCACGAACAACTGGCATCGCAAGGCTACGTCGCGCACGCCGGGCAAATGATTGATGCCACCTTTGTTGAAGTGCCTCGCCAACGCAACAGTCGCGAAGAGAACGCCCAGATCAAGGCGGGCGAAACGCCTGCCGGGTGGCAGCAACCGGTACAGAAATCCAAGTTGCGGCAGAAAGACGTTGATGCGCGTTGGACCAAGAAGAACGCAGAGAACCACTTCGGCTACAAGAACCACATCAACGCCGATCAGGGAAACAAGCTGGTGCAAAGTTTCGAGGTCACCGATGCGTCGGTACACGACAGCCAAGTGTTTGAAACGCTACTCGATCAGCGCGACGGCGACGACGGCAAGAAGCGTGCTGTCACTGCCGACAGCGCCTACCGGTCACAGGAAAAGGAAGCCCAACTGGCCGCCACCAACATGCCCAGCCAGATATGTGAAAAAGGCGTGCGCAACCATCCGCTGACCGAGAACAGAAAGCATCGAACACAGCGAAATCCAGAGTTCGCGTGCGCGTTGAACATGTATTTGGCGCGCAAGCGCAGATGGGCGGGCATCTGGTTCGCACCATCGGTCTGCTGCGCGCAAAGGTCAAGATTGGCATGATGAATCTGGTGTACAACATGGTGCGTTTGGGGCAACTGCTCAGACGCGATGGGAGAGGTGCGTACGCAGCGGCATAAAAAGGCAGAAATGCCAAAGAAAACAGCAAAATCGAGGCCGTTTCGTCGCTAAAAACGCGATCAGCCTACAGAACGTGGCGAAACATCAAAATTGACGTGCGCCAAACGTATTTTTAGAGGTGACCTGTACAGATTTGGCAGGACACTTCTGATCGAGCTACAGAAAAAATTGACGAGGCGATTCCGGGTTGGCCGTTGGTCTAGGTGGTCTCTATTTTTTTAATTCGCGGATCATAAATGCCTCAAACCCCGCATCCAGCCTATGGTTTGAGCCATTTTACCTGTTGGGCATGGTCAAATTTTGTAACCCATCAATGGCGTTCTTTGTTCTTAATCCGCCTTGACCGCTCACCTCAACTGTCGTCACATTGATTTCGCCAAGTGCGTGTTTAATCAATCGATGAATGTCGTCACGCACATGTTCACCCGCGCGCTGCAAGCCGTCCTCAACCCACGCGATATCGGGCGTGAGCACAATCGTGATTGCGTAGCGCGCGTGCAGGGCTTTGGCTTCAATGTAGAGGGAAGTATCGGCAAACACATATTCGCTATAGATGGCCGTGAGTAGTGGCGCAGTATCGCAAAATACGAATGGCGCATGATTGGCGGTGGCAAGCGTGAGGACGCGTTGCTCTCTGGCGATTTGCACTTCCATAATGTGGCGCTGCTCGCCTATACGCGGCGTGCGTTTTTTTTCATCGCAAAAATCACGTAAATATTCGGCAACCCAGGGGCTATTGAAATGCGCTGCCAGTGCTTGTGCGAGCGTGGTTTTGCCGGTGCTTTCGGCACCGAGAATGGCGATGAGTTTGGGTAATACATTGGGCATAATTAGTTTATTTCAGCTTATCTTACGTGGTCAGCTTCACCAACTTCAACGACCAAGCCCGCCATCCCCACACTGCCAAGGCAAAAAATATGGTGTACAAAATGGCGGTGAGCAGTAAACCTTTGTAAATAAATAGTGCCACGCTCGCGGCATTGACGATTAACCACAGCGGCCAGTTTTCAATAAATTTTCGCCCGAGTAAAAACGTGCCAACAATGCTGCCCGCCGTGACGAAGCCATCAACAACGGGTACATCGCTATCGGTAATGGCGTACAGAAATGCGCTACAGGCAAGCCATAGCAGCGCCCATGCGAGCAGGGTAAGCCGTAAGCCCTGATGATTGAGCGATGCGACTTTGAGTGGTGTTGGTGGTGTCTCAGAGCTATCGCTTAATTCTGCAACTGTGCCTTCAACAGAATCCGCGCCTGTGCGTACACCACGAAGCCATTGCCACCAGCCCCACATCGCCGTGGCGGCAAAGAAAACATTGACGCTTGCCTCACCATACAATTTACTGGCGGCAAACAGCCACACATAGAGCAGACTTGCGATAAACGCCAGCGGCCAAGCCCAATGGATTTCACGCACGTTGCAGACAATATTGGCCAGCGCCAACACAAATGCAATCACCTCAAGCCAGGTAACAGCGGTGCCCAAGAGAATGAATGCGGGATCAAGCAAACTATTAAACATAGCTGCCTACCAATCCGTGCCGACACTCATGCGCAAGGTGCGCGGTGTGGAGGGAAAAATATAAATGCCGCCCCACGATTGCGTTGGGGCTTCGCGCCAATAAATGCGGTTGGTGGCATTTTCAATATTGAGCCGCCATAGCAGCGGATGCTTCGGCATGCTAGTCAGACGTTGCAAGTAGCGCGCGCCCAGGTCAAGCTGCTCACCGCGCGGTAGCGTCACACTGCCATCGGCCGTGGCGGTCTTGCCGTCTTGCATCGTCACGAGTGCATTGAACGCCAGCCCAGGTATCGCCACTATTTTATAATCGACAAAAATAGACGTCGCCAAGCGCGGCACATTGGTGATGCGTTTGCCGATGAGGGATGGATCATCGGCGCGAATGAAGGTGGCATCGAGTGCCGACACGCTGGCTTGCAGCGATAGTGACGAACTTACGCGGCCGGTTGCATTCAATTCAATGCCACGATGGCGTGCTGCTTTGCTGCCGACGAGTCGAAACAATTTCGCACCTTGCGCAAAATCTTCCGCGTAGGGTTTGGTGATTTCAAAAATAGCAGTCGTCACCAGTAAGCGCGGGACAATTTGCCACTTCGCGCCGCCTTCAATTTGCTTACTTTTCAGCACGGGAAGCGCTGCACCTGAATTCACAAATTGCAGCGGTCGATTTGGCACCGATTCAAGCTCGACCCCTTGCCCCCATGAGACGTAGAGCAGGCTTGCAGCCGTCGGTGCAAAACTCACACCCGTCCACGGTGTCGCTACCGTCTGCCGAAGCTGTATCGCCTCGCTACCATCGCTAACCGCCGTGTCGCGCTGGAAGCGGCTGACACGTATTCCGGCGAATGTTTGCCAAGTTGTGCTGATGGTGGAATTGACGCTTGCATAGCTCTCAACGGTGCGCTCGTGGCTGTTGGTATTGCGCAACGTTAAGCTTGCATCAGCGGGTACAGAAGTGGGCTTAAAAATATTGGTGCTGCCGACATAGTTATACGCTTGAAAATCCGGCAAGCGATCAGTGGCATTGCGCCCGCTGACACCGAGCCGAAGGTTGTGATCCATCGCGGCAACATGGATACGCCCATCCAACCGCGCATCCCCACTGGTGAGCGAGCGCCGCTCACCTTCGGAACGGTAATCATAAACATCGACATCGCCGTTCGCACACAAGCCCGGATAAACAGTGGTTGCGTCATTGCTACAGCCATCGGGAAAGGCAATGCGGTCGTTGATGCGCACATACTGTGATTGCACGGAAAATTTTGTGCTCCAGAACTCACTAAAACGATGATTAAGCGCAATTTGCAATGATTGACTGGTGGCTTGATAAGGCAGCGACCACGCTTGGTTATTGAGGTTAAGCCGGGCATTGATCGGTGCGGGCAGGCGATCACCGACGCCATCACCGTTGCTGTCCAATAAACCCAGGCCCGGCACGGATGGTTGCGATTTATAGTGAAAATCGGCATCAAGCGAGAGTGAAGTATCCGCACTAATCGGCACGGCAACGGCAAGGCTTGCGAATTGGCGTTGACCGTTTGCTTTGTCGAAATGCGAGTGCAGCTGCTCTGTCGCGAGATTCAATCTGACGCCGACGCCGTTAGTGAGCACGAAGTTGGAATCGACATGCACCTTCGCGCTGCCGCGTTCGTCCCCGCTCAATAGCAGCGTCGTAAACGCTTCACGTAGCGGCCGTTTGGTGATGAATTGCACCAGCCCGCCTGGCGCTGATACGCCCGCCTGCAAGCCTGCCACACCTTTGAGCACTTCCAGTTGTTCGATATTCTCGAAAGCAATCGGCGCGTAGTTGGAAATGGCCAGACCGTCGCGGCGAAAATTTGCCGATTGGTTTAATAAAAAGCCGCGCACCGATATGCTTTCGATATAGCCGGTGGTGTTGTAGCTGTCGGCCAATGAGGCATCGAGCTTGATCGCCTGCGATAGTGTTTGGGTTGCGTTACCGGCCAATAAATCACTGGTGAGCACGGTAATACTTTGCGGCGTTTTGAGCAGCGATAGTCCAACTCCTGAGACGTCGGCACGGTCAACCTCTAGCACTGGCGTGGCTTTTGAGGTGATTGTGATTGTCTCAATTGGTTGTGGAGCGGGTTGCGTTTGTGCAATGGCGACTGCGGAAAATAGCGAAAGCATCGCCAACCATGGCGTCGCAAACAAGCAAGTTCGCCGACGTTGAAAATGAAATGGTTGAATATTAAAAATAGCCATCGAGACACTGTCCTTTAATATGAGACGTCCAGTTGAAAACACGACGGCAGAAAAAGGATGCAGTGAAACGCAATACACAGGGTAATTACGTGTGGCTGCAACGCTTCCCTGCGCAAGTATTATCTTGATCAAGTACTTAGGGTTTTATCTCAGCCAAAATGGAAAATTCGAAAAATTTCCAATCAGCACCCCTAGCGTTGTATTCGTAAAATTGCTTGAACGAATGAAAAAATTATAGGCCATTCTCTGCATAAAAAGCATGACGAGGGTCATCGGCATGAATGATGATGCGATGTGTTGCCGGTAACAAAAAAAACCCCAAGAACATAATTCTTGGGGTTGAATCCGCCCCCTTTCTGCTCTTTCTGACCATGGCGGCGCGCGCGGTGGCGGGCGTCAGCGACATCCAGATCACCGCCCAATCCGGGCAAATAGTTGCACCGCCACCGGAAGGCGGAGGCTATCTCGGCTTCATCTTCTCCCGCGCCGCTGGATCTGAAGCGGCCGAAGCCGCGCTGCACGCCGCCCACGCCGAGCTTGCCTTCGACATCCAGGCGGACTTGCCGGTGACTCGGGCTTGCGCGCAATGACGGCCTGCCGTGCTCTCGCACGGACGCGCTGTTGACAGAAAGCCAAAGCGGCAGACAATTCGTCGAGGGAAAGTGTGCGCCGGCCAGCAGATTCGAGCGAGTTACTGATCCATCGTTCGAGGAGCTATTGCAGCTTGATTTCGCCGTCGAACTTGACGTTGATTTTTAGGCCTGCAATGTCCAGCGTCACTTTCGCCGGGAAAGTTTCGGTACCCGCGATAACGCCGTCGGCGACTGCCTTTGCGACTGCCTGTTCGATTTCGCGCTGGGAGTTGACGCCGACCATTTTCAAGAACTTACGAATGCTGAGGTTGAACGTTTCTTCATTCACTGGTGATCTCCAATCTTTTGCCAAGGATGCCCCGCACAACTCACGATGAAGCGTGATGCGTA
>JBCKPM010000098.1:0-6497 GCA_038901675.1 Usitatibacteraceae bacterium
ACCCAACGCGGTACGCAATTGAATGTGTTGCTTGCCGGAGGCCCGAAGCGAACATAGAAGCGTGACATCAAGCGTGCCAAGGCATTGGCGAAAACGTTGGACTGACCGTAGGAAAAGAAAATGACTAAACGAATAAAGGTATCCGATCTGCCTGATTTCGATGCGGCTCCGTATCTCGACACCAACGAGGCCGTCGCAACATATCTAACTGATATTCTGGAGGCGAACGATCCCGCTTTGCTAGCGGCGGCGCTGGGCAATATTGCGCGCGCACGCGGCATGAGCGAGATTGCCAAGGCGTCCGGCATCACGCGCGAGGCACTGTACAAGGCGTTGCGTCCTGATGCACAACCGCGCTTCGATACTGTCAGTCGCGTATGCGCCGCGCTGGGCGTGAAGCTGGTGGTTCAGGCTGTTCATGCCTCATGAAGTAGATGGCAACATTGCGACAGACCGGCGCGTGCAAAAGGGGTTTTTCTACAGCTTCAACGATCAAGCTCACGGGCGCGCGTCAGCGCGTCCGGGTGGAGCGACGAGTTAGACCGATGCATCCCGGAACGCCCGAAGGACAGTGTTGATGCGGGTCTGATAGCCGGGTCCTTGAGCCTTAAACCACTCCAGCACATCTTCATCAACCCGCAGCGAGATTGAGGCTTTGGATGGTAGTGGCTGGAGGCCGCGCCGCACCATGCTGCGAACAATATGCCGAACCTCAGCTTCGGGATGTTCCTTTGTCGGCGTGGATGCTGCTGCTACCGACTTGAGGCAACCCCAGTCAGTTTTGGATGCCGTTGAAGTAGATTTGGATTTCACGTTTGCTTGCTTTGCGGAACGAGATGATACGGATTTCATGTTCGGTCTCCGTGTGAACGACTGAAACGAATTAAAGGGGTAAACGAATTAAAGGGGTCAGAAACGAATTAAAGGGGTCAGGGTTATTTGTTTTGCCAAGGGCTGACTAATCAAAGGGGTTAGCGTGATTTATTTTCGGCATTCTGTAAAACAATTCACCCTGACCCCTTTGATTACAATTCCTTCAATTTGTAGATTCGCTGCGCGTTTTCATATGCAAGCTTGCGCGCAATATCCGGTGGCAATTGCTCCAGCAGTCGTTTAGCGAATTCATGCGATTGTTTTGGACCGCGCCTAGGCGGCCAGGTGGAAACGTAGAAAATATCGGTGTGCATGGTAAAGCGATCCGGAAAATCCTCGATCAGCTTGCGCCACTCCGGTTTCAGTATTCCTTGATTATCCAGTGGTACCGTAGGAATTGGGTCATTGAGCGCGACCCGAAATGCGGAATAGAGATTGGGGTGTCGGGTTAGCAGGTCACGCATGAGATCAGGCGTACGCTGTCGGGCCGGATCCGATCCGACGTGCGCCCAATTGAAACGGGCTTTGGGATTGTGGCTCAGCAGGCGTTCGAAAGCGGGTTGATTTTCTTTTAATATGGGAGGGTTGCCCGACGCTAGCCGTTCCGGGGTTGGCATGGTCACGGGAAATATGTCGAAATGAATGTCAATCGGCACATCTTTTTCCGCAGCGATATCCGCCAGCAGGAGGAGAAGGGGATGGTCTGCCTCCACCGAATTGTTGAAGTGATTGCTACCATCTACCTTCATGTTTGGCAGGCTCAAATGCTCCGCTGTTACTTCGCCAAAGCCCAGCGCACCTAAAGCAAGAATTTCTTCACAGCGCGCACGGAACTTTGCTTTTACCTTCGGGGTCACTTTGCCCGCCGGAGTTTCAAGAATAGTCAGGTTCAGAGACCCACCACCCCCCAAGAAGGCGAATCGATCTTTCTTGTCTCCAATAACTCTGGCGATTTCTTCAGCATCATAGGTCCTTGGAGTCTTGAATGAAAAAGGCGGCGGGACGATGAAGGTTTTGCTTATGCCGACCCTATGCATTTCTTTCAGCATAATCTCCAGCGAGGCCTTGAAAGCAGAATCTGCTGGATCAAACTGAGCCTGCGTATCAATAAATTTCGGTGCCTCCGCCCCGGCGGAATGCACAAAGGCAAACAAGAGTGAAAAAAACAGTGCGTGGCGTTTCATAACTGTCTCCATGGTCGTTGAGAGTCAAACTCCGTGACGGGGCGGTGTCCCGACTGTAGTTGCAGGTTCAAGTCGGTGGACGGATTAAATTAAGCGGCCTGCTGAGCAGACTTGCAATGGGCATCTGGGTCAGGTCTTTCATTTTGCCTTTTCCCTCTGTCCGATAATGCGGCTCATTCTTGAACAATGCAACCCGAAATGTTCCCCGATCTGCTTCATGCCATATCCGCCACTCGTGGCGAAAAAAATGGGGTCAAATAATTAAAGGGGTCAGGGTTATTTGTTTTGCCAAGGGCTGACTAATCAAAGGGGTTAGCGTGATTTATTTTTGGCATTCTGTAAAACAATTCACCCTGACCCCTTTGATGATCTGGCGCAGTCGATTACGCCGGTTTGCCGGGGACCACCGTAAGTCGGGCCGTGTGGGTTCAAGTGGTTGCGAGTACGCAGCAGCGGCAACGTGCTGCAAGCGAAGTGCGAAAGCATTGCGGGAAGCTGTTTGCGGTTGCGGGTCAAACGTCCCAAAAGGCGAAGCAAACGCCACTGCAAACGGCATGGATTGCGCGCCGCAACGCGCAATCAACTCGGCGCTGGCGTCAAATGCGTGCAAAAGTCGCATCGAATCGCTACTCGCCAACCGTGGCGACGTTTACAATCCCCATAGCGACCACCTCGCGGGCGGTTTAGTCCAACAGGGTTTATCTGTCGCGGTGAATATCGCGCCTTGGATTCACGTCGAGGCGCGACAGATAAACGCTATTCGTTAGGCTCTTGATGCCATAAGGCACACAGGTGTAATATTCGCAGCATGAAACCTGTGAGATGGAACACCGAGAAAAATATCCGCCTCAAAGCTGAGCGTGGCGTATCTTTTGAGGAGGTACTATCGTCCATGTCGAATGGTGGCCTTCTTGTCGTGCTAGACCATCCGAACACAGATATATATCCGAACCAACGCATGTTTGTGGTTCGCATTCGTGGCTACGCCTATTTGGTGCCGTTTGTGGAAACGAAGCAAGAGGTTTTCCTGAAAACGATTATCCCGAGCCGGAAAGCCACTCGCATTTATCTTGATGAGGAACGTTGAAATGGACAAAGAAAATAAACTTGAAGAAGAAATTCTGGCTTCTTTTGAACGAGGCGAATGGCAGTCCGTTCCCAAGAACAAAAGTGAAATTGCACGTTATGCGGAAATGGCTTCGGCATCTCTGGCTAAAGACAGGAGGGTCAATATTCGCATTTCTTCCCGCGATCTCGACGACCTTCAAGCAAAGGCCGCAGAGGAAGCCATCCCTTACCAGACGTTAATGGCCAGCGTTCTTCACAAGTACGTCACTGGACGCCTTGTAGAGCCATCGCCCAGCCTAACCCATCGTTCAAGTGGGACGCGCCAAAAGCGGCGCGCCCCTTAACTTGAACGTTGAAGCTGTAGGAAAACCCTTTTTGAAAAATATTCGGATTTCAGTACTCAATTTGGCTCTTCAGAATCGCGTACACGCCACGATCTGCCACGCGGGAATGAGTAGTGCCGTGGATTCATACAGGGGAACGCTCCTGACAGGATTGGGCGAGCAGTCAACGATGTCGATAATAGGTGGACTTGCCCGTAAGACGCGCCGAGATTCGGATTCGGATGCAGATGCAGAACGCACTCAGGCGGAGATTTCGGCACCGGGCGTGTGCGGCACAGGCGACTTGGAGCCCGGGTGCGAGTCCGGCGTTGGCAGTTTGACCATCGCCGGCAAGGGCGTGGTCTTGAACTGCGCAAACACCAGGATCGCCGCGCCGACGCCGCACATGCCGATGGTCGCTCGCAAACCGAGCCATTCGCCGACCACGCCACCGAGGATCGAGCCAATCGGGGCTAGCGACAGCGCTAGGAAAATCATGGTCGATGTGACACGACCGAGCAAATGATCGGGCGTAGCGGATTGGCGAAGCGACAGGTAGTTGATGAAAAACAGCATCGCACCAAAGTCGAATATAAACAACGCTGCACCGAGCAGCCAAAACGCGACATCGCTCTTGACGATGGTCGCAATGAGCAGCCAGGACAGCGCCGTCATGCCGATTCCACCCAGCATGACGCGCCCGATACCGAAGCGGACATTCAGCCACTGGCAGGCAAACGACGCGAACAGGAAGCCGACGCCGGCGAGCATGTACAACGCGCCGAGTTGGCCAGCGGATAGGCTCAGATCGCGCACCGCAAACAAGATCACGATGGCCACGTACGCGTGGCGCAGCAGTTGCCACAACGCTAACCCCCATGAAATAGCGCGCAGGATCGGGTTGTGCCAGATGAGCGACAGGCCTTCCTTGGCGTCGCCCCAAATGCTGGCCCACGTTGCGTGGCCGACTTGCTTCGGGGCATCGGTGTCGCGTGAGCGAATGCCGCGCAGCATCAAGGCAGATGCGAAGAATGCAAGCGCATCGAGCAAAATCGCAATCGGCGCGGTGAACGCGTGAATGAGAGCGCCCGCAACACCGGGGCCGATTAATTGCGCCGAAGAGTCTGACAGCGCGATGCGCGAATTCGCCTCCACCAGGTTGTGTCGGCCGACGCGCTCGGTCATGAATACCTGATACGCGGCCCAGCCGATAATGCCGCCCAGGCCGACGAAAAAACTCACCAGATATAACAGCGGCATGCCAAGAAAGCCAAGCCACGCCGCGAGCGGCACCAAAAGCAGCATGACGCCGCGTCCGACGTCGGCCCAAATTACCAGGGGCAATTTTTTCGAGCGGTCGATCAGCACGCCAGTGAACAATCCGAACAAGGTGTACGGCAACACGTGCATCATGGTCAGGATGCCCATCTCGGTCGGCGTCGCGTGCAACACCAGTGCGGCGGTCAAGGGCAGCGCCAAAAACGTGACCTGCCCACCGAAGTGGGTAATGGTCAACGATATCCAGAGCGCGCGAAAGTCGCGGTTGCGCCACAGCGTGCCAAGATAGCGATCGAGTTTATGCGGTGGATCCGTGTCTGCCGCACTGGCAGGCACGTTCATGGCGGTGGCGGGGTCGGTCGGCGCAGCCTCGGAGGTGCGGGAAGCAGGTGAATCGTTCATCGACGCCTATTTTAAACGACGTGGCGATCGTACTCAAAATCGCGGTGTTGGCTCGCGGTTGTGCTGACCGCGACGTCCCGCCGAACGTCGCGTGTGCGGCGCATCCAGATGGCGTGCGATGGGTTCGAGTCGCTCATCGGAGGTAAAGTGCCGTATGACAATCAATCCATCGACCGATTTAGCGTGGCTCGGTTACTGCCGCGCCGGGTTTGAGCCTGACCTGGCGGTTGAACTGCAAGCCCGACTCGGCGGCGAGATACTTGAAGCCACGCCCTTAGCCGGTTACATGCGCCTGTCGTGCGACGCAAAGAGCGCGGCGTTTCGCTTCAACGTGACCGACACGACTTTTGCGCGCCAGTTGTTGCTCACGCGAGACGCGGCAGTCGGATTGACGTCCAACGACCGCGTCAATCCGATCTACACAGCACTCACTACATTTCTTGCCGCGCGTGGCATTGATAAAGTTGTCGATTGTGGTGTTGAGTACCCCGATACCAACGACGGCAAGGCACTGTCACGCGCTGCCAAAGCCATCGAACCGCGGCTGCGTGAGCGACTCGCCGACGCGAGGCGACTTGCGGGGAACGCAAAATATCGCGCCATGGTGTTTCTGACGCCGGATAAGCAGGCGCGCGTCGGGATTGCAGATTTGCATCTGAGTGCCGCCGATCCGCTCGGCATTCCGCGTTTTCGGATGCCCGCTGATGCACCATCGCGATCGACGCTAAAACTGGCTGAAGCGATCCACGTGTTTCTCGGCAGCGGACAGGATGCCGCATTGCAGCCGGATATGCGTGCGGTCGATCTTGGCGCGGCACCCGGTGGCTGGACGTGGCAGCTGATGCAGCGCGGTATCCGCGTGACTGCGGTCGACAATGGCTCACTCAAGGGCGATCTGGTCAACAACGCCATGGTCAAACATCTGCGCATGGATGGATTCAAGTTCACGCCTCACGTGCCGGTGGATTGGCTGGTGTGCGACATGGTCGAGCAACCCGCGCGTATCGCCAGATTGGTGGCGCATTGGCTGGCCAATGGTTGGGCGCGTTATGCGATATTCAACCTCAAGCTGCCGATGAAAAAACGCAACGAAGAAGTCGCGCGCTGCCGACAGATCATCGCTGACGCAATGGATGATGCGGGTAAGCCGTTGCGTCTGCAAATCAGGCAGCTGTATCACGATCGTGAAGAGGTCACCGGATTCGCCACCGTCCCGACGCGCAAAGACCGCTTCGCACACAACGTTGTGACGACAGATACGCGTCGGGTCGTGGCACCAAAGGTGGCCGCCGCGAAACCAAAATCAACCGCCGTGGTTAACGCCACGACGTCGGCACTGAAGCTCGCCTCGACGTTGCCCCGGGCAGCG
>JBCKPM010000099.1:0-6317 GCA_038901675.1 Usitatibacteraceae bacterium
TGCTGCGCAAGGACCGGGCTCTGGCCGAGACATCCGGATATTGCGCAATGAGTAAGGTGCAGCGCTAACTCATTGATTTATTTGGCTCCCCACATCAGACGAATCAGGCCAATGGAAAATCACAATTGAACTTTAATCATATCGGGGTCGGACGCTTGATTTGAAGACTCACTTCCAACGCTCTTCCTTGGAATCCTCAATGACCCCTCAATCCCCGCTGAGAAACTGGGGAAAGGGTAAGCAGGTGAAGAGGTGGCGGCAGGTTACGTCCCGAAAAATGGCTTACGTTGGTCGGCACTACTCGACAAGTCGACAACAACACATCAGTTTGAATCGCACCCACACTTCCGTGCCAGCAAATTGTGTTAGCAAATTGATTGCGGTGCCACCATTTTTGTTATCATGAAACGGTGTGACGAACGAATTAGTGAGTTGTTCCGTTGCATATTTCCACTCATGCTCTGCCCCATTGGGATCCGCCCAGACGGCATAATGTAGATTAAAGTTTTATTGCTGATCCAATGTACGCAAAGTTCACCTACCTCCACGACTGGAACAGATCGCTTTCTTATGGTCACAGCGACATTGCGCACTTCTGACAATATCATCGTTAACGAAGTTGGCCTTCGCGATGGACTGCAGAACCAACCACATCGCGTCTCGCTTGAAGACAAACTTGCCTTGATCGTGCGCATCGCGGCCGCAGGCGTTCGCTACATGGAGGTCACCAGCTTTGTCTCGCCCAAGGCGGTACCGCAAATGGCCGATGCGGACGAACTGTTTCGTCGATTGCCGGTCGACGACACGATGTTCTATTCGGCGCTGGTACCGAATCTGCGCGGTCTGGCGCGCGCCACCGCTGCCGGCGTCGGCGAAATTGCCGTGGTGCTTTCCGCAACCGATACCATGAACCGGCGCAACATCAACATGAGCCTAGAAGAGGCCACTGAGGAATCGGCGCGAACGGTGGCTGCGGCAAAGCAGCAGGGCATGCGCACGAAGGCCTACCTGGCGGTATCATTCACTTGTCCATTTGAAGGAGAAGTGGCACCTTCGCGGGTTCTCGGCCTGTTGGAAAAAATGCGCGATGCCGGGGCGGACGAAATTGTGATTGCCGACACCATCGGCGCGGCGGCTCCCCGAGCCGTGAAAGCTCTGCTCAATGAGGCGCTGCGCGTGGTTGCCCCCAGCACGTTATCCGTGCACTTTCACGATACACGCGGATTTGCCTTGGCAAATGTATGGGCGGCATTGGAGTCGGGGGTGCGTAAATTCGACAGCAGTCTGGGTGGACTCGGCGGTTGTCCGTTTAGTCCGGGTGCCTCCGGCAATCTTGCCACCGAAGATCTCGTGCAACTGGCGGACCAATGCGGACTTGGCAGCGGCATTGACATGTCTCGACTCCGTGCGGCAGTGTCACTTGCCGAGACGCTTGTAAAGCGACCGATCGGCGGCCGCACCCGCCAGTGGATGGAGGCGCGGGACAGCCGCCGCGCCGCAGAACATTCTTCAAAACAATCGTCCAATGTCAGTACTACCATCAACTAAAATCGGCCTCGGTCAACGACCTGCATTGCTGGTGATCGACGCGATCCGCGGATTCGTGGAAACCGACTCACCGCTCGGAATGGATGCACGGACGCAGCTAGATCATATTGCCGAATTGCTCGATACATTTCGCAAGCGACGCTTGCCGGTCTATTACGCCGCAAATGCCTATGCAAGCCTCGATGAGGCGACGGTCTTCCGCGAAAAGTTACCCGCCCTCAATCTGCTTGTCGCTAATGGCCCGTTGGCGGAAATTCATCCATCGGTGGCACCGAATACAAATGAGCGCGTGATCCGAAAGATTGTGCCGAGCGCTTTCTTCGATAGTCCGCTACGCGCCATCCTGAAAGCAGAACACGTTGACTCTGTCGTTGTGTGCGGATTCACCACCAGCGGCTGCGTGCGTGCGAGCGCGGTCGATGCACTACAGTGTAATTTGCGCGTCGTCGTCGCCGCCGATGCCTGCGGTGACCGGGATGAAGAAGCGCACGCGTACAACCTGCGTGACCTCGCCTTGAAGACGGGGGACGTCGCTGGCAATGCCGAGATTCTCGGCATGCTGTCGAAGTTATCCAACTTAGAAGCGACCCTACGTTGATCAGTGCCGATTCGGCATTTAATTTGCCGCACACTATTGCCGCGCGCCGTCAACCATTTTGATACGTCGCGATAGACGCAGTATGATTTAACTTGCTACTTGGCAACATAACAATGTATCGTCAGAGCCCCGTCTTGTTTGCTTGACTTTGCGGGAGATTACGTCGAAAAATCAAAAACACAGCCAAGGAATGCCATGTCGTCTACAGAACCGACGCCTCGACATGAGGGGGACAAAACCGTAGGCAAAACCCGAGGCCGTGCATTGGCCAGCCTCGTCGTGCTGGATTTGACCCACATGCTATCGGGACCTTACGGTGCCATGATATTAGCGGATCTCGGTGCACGCACCATCAAGATCGAACCGCCCGGTACCGGAGAAGGCGCGCGCCAACTCTTGGCCGGAGACTCGCGCTATTCGCGCGAGAATATGGGTGCCTATTTTCTGACGCTGAATCGCGGCAAAGAGAGCGTCGCGCTGGATTTGAAAACTGATGCCGGCCGCAACGTTTTTTATGATCTTGTCAAGCATGCGGATGTCGTATTCGACAACTTCAGTGTCGGCGTGACGCAACGCCTCGGCATCGATCATCGAACGTTATCTGCGATCAATCCGCGGATCATCACTTGCTCGGTCTCCGGCTTCGGCGAAACAGGACCGGATGTCAATCGACCGGCGTTCGATCAAGTTGTGCAAGGCATGGGCGGCGGAATGTCGATAACCGGTTATGCGGGCGGCGAGCCTCTCCGCGCGGGCATTCCGATCGGCGACTTGGGCGGAGGCATCTTTGGCGCGATTGGCATACTGGCGGCGCTCGCGGAACGCGAACGAAGCGGCTGCGGACAACATGTCGATATCTCGATGCTCGACGTGCAGATCTCACTGCTGAACTATATGGCGACGATGTATTTGCTGTCCGGCGACATTCCCGAACCGATGGGCAATGGCCATTTTGTGCATGTCCCGTACAACACCTATAGCACACAGGACGGACACGTCATCATCGCCTGTATCGGCGACAGTTTCTTCGAGCGCATTCAGACAGTGATTCCGCGCCCTGAATTGAAGCAGGAAAAATATCGCACGCAACCCGGTCGTTTTGCCGACAAAGCCATCATTGATGGCATCTTGCAGGAAGAGCTGAAAACGCAAGACACGGCGCACTGGCTGGAAAAATTTCGCAAACATCGGATCCCCTGTGCGCCCGTCAACAATTTCGCGCAAGCCTTGGCCGATCCGCAAATAGTCGCGCGCAACATGGTTGTAGATGTCACATTGCGGTCGGGAGAAACGATTCGCATGCCGGGAAACCCAGTCAAACTATCGGCAGTTGCCGAGACGCCGTTCAGCGCACCACCGCGCTTGGGTGAGCATACCGATACAGTGCTTCTTGACTTGCTACATTATGATAAAGCACACTTGGAAGCTCTGCGACAATCTGGCGTGATCCAATCGGGACACATCAACTAAGAAACAAGATCCGAGAAACTAGAGATGAGAGACGAGGAGTCACATGAGTAAGCAAAATAAAGCCAAATACCGACTTGGTGTTGACGTCGGCGGCACCTTCACCGATCTGCTTTTGATTGATGAAAGTAGCGGTCGTACATATGCAGCGAAGGTGCCGACGACGCCTTCGGATCAGTCGATCGGAATTCTCAGCGGCATCGACCGTCTGTGCCAGCAATACGGCATCGACCCATCGGGAATTTCCCATGTCATGCACGGCACCACGGTCGCCACCAACGCCGTGCTGACCGGTGCTGGCGCGCGTGTCGGGTTGGTGACGACGCGAGGCTATCGCCAGGTGCTGCAAATGGCACGCTCTTTCGTGCCGGGCGGTTTGGGGGGCTGGGTGACTTATAACAAGCGACCGCTGATGGCCGCGCTGGAAAACACCGTCGAAGCCGACGAACGCATCGATGCGAAAGGCGGCATCGTTCGCGCCTTGGATGAATCGGCCATGCGCGCCACTCTGGAATCTCTGCGCGACAAAAACATCGAAGCGTTAACCGTCTGCCTGGTCAATGCTTACGCCAATGGCGTGCATGAGCGGCGGGTCAAAGAGATTGCGGCCAAGATTCTTCCCGGTGTGCCGACGTCCATTTCGAGCGAGGTCATTCCCGAGATGTACGAATACGAACGCGCCGAGACCACCGTAGTGAATTCATTTGTGCGCCCACAGGTGGCGCGCTATATCGGCAATCTGCATCGTGAACTGGATCGCAAGATGCCAGGCGTCAAATTGCACGTGCTGCGCTCCGACGGCGGCTTGGCGTCGGTGGACGCGGCTATCGAGTCGCCGGTCAATCTGCTGATGAGCGGCCCGGCGGGCGGCGTCGCAGGTGCGTTGTGGGTTGGACATCAATCTGGCTTCAAGAACATGCTTACCTTCGACATGGGCGGCACATCGACCGACGTCGCGCTCATCCAGAATGGCGTCGCACAAACCCGGCGTGAAACGCGCGTAAGCGATGTCATCGTGCGTGCGCCCTCGATCGATGTGCGTTCGGTCGGCGCGGGCGGCGGCTCGATCGCTTATGTGCCCGATTTGACCAAGGCGCTGCGCGTCGGCCCTCAAAGCGCGGGCGCGGCGCCAGGGCCGGCGGCCTACCTCAAGGGCGGCGACAAGCCCACGGTGACCGACGCCAACGTTGTGCTCGGTTACCTGCCGGAAAGCGCACGCTTGGGCGGCGACATGAAACTTGATCGCGCGGCGGCGGAAAAGGCGGTCGCCAGCATCGCGAGCGCCCTCGGAAAAACACTAGAGGAAGCGGCTGAAGGCATCATCAATATCGTCAATGAAAACATGTTCGGTGCACTGCGCCTAGTGTCGATCGAACAAGGATTTGATCCGCGCGATTTTTCGCTGGTGGCCTTTGGCGGCGCAGGCCCGCTCCATGCCAATGCGCTCGGTCGTCTCACTGGTGCCTGGCCGGTCATCATTCCTACCGCGCCCGGGGTGCTATGTGCCTATGGCGACGCCACCACGCGGCTTCGCAATGAAGCTTCGCGCACCTTTGTTCGCCGCTGCAGCGAGACGACCGATGCCGATGTGCTCGCATTCCTTGACGAATTGACGGAAATCGCTGCGCGGACTTTAGTTGCGGATGATGTGCCACGTGCTGAACAAAGCGTCGAATTCCAGATTGACATCCGCTACCATGGTCAAGGCATGCGGCTGACGCTGCCGACGACGCGCGAGGAATTCACGCGTATTGGTCTCAACGGTATCAAGGCGCGCTTCGACGAGTTGCACACACAACTGTTCACGTTCGCCCTGGAAGCGCCCCACGAACTCGTCAACCTGCGCGCGGTGGTGCAGGGTAGTGCGCTGCGGGTCGCCGCCGAGCCGCTCGCGAAAGGTAGCGCGGATGCAAGCGCCGCGCGCATTGCGGACACCACCGTGTATGTCGATGGTGCCAAACGCAAAGCGCAAATTTACGACCGCGCGCGACTACTGGCCGGCAACGCCATCCCGGGGCCCGCCATCGTCGCCCAAATGGACACCACCACCTTGATCCTGCCGGGTCATACCGGCGTTGTCGATGCCTTCGGCAACATCCTGATCCGCCCCGATGCGTCCAAATCAAGCAGCAAGTAAGCCCAGGAGATACAACATGCCCGCCAAAATTATCCAGACCAACGCCGCACCGTTCAGCGCCGTCAATCTCGATTCGATCACGCTCGACATCATAGAAAATGCCCTGCGTAATGCGCGTACCGAAATGGACGCCGTGCTGTTTCGCACCGCTATGTCGCCCGGCATTCGCGAACAACACGATGCCTTTCCAATGATCGCCAATAACGAAGGCCGCATGGTCGTCGGCCAGTTTGGCTCGTTCATCCATGGTTTCGTCCAAGGCTACGACGGCATGATCGAAGAGGGCGATGTGTTTCTCACCAACGACCCGTACTCGTGCAACGGCGCGGTCAGCCACCTCAACGACTGGCTCGCGATGATGCCGATTTTCGACGACGGACGATTGGTGAGTTGGGCTGCGATGTTTGGCCATATGACCGATAACGGCGGCAAAGTGCCCGGTAGTATGCCGACCGATGCCGCGCAGATATTCGAAGAAGGCCTCCAGATACCGCCCGTGAAAATCATCAAGAAGGGCGAGCTCAATCGCGAGCTACTCGAACTGCTGATCCGTAATTCGCGCATGCC
>JBCKPM010000100.1:0-6225 GCA_038901675.1 Usitatibacteraceae bacterium
CTGTAGTGGTATCGAGCCGGGTCAAAGTGTCGACCGCGCAGGGTAGGTCTAATTCTGCCGGATCTCGCAAAACTCAGCGCGCCGATAAGCGCGCCGGATGAGCGCCAATTTGCGGCGTATTGGTGCGCCACGAACGTCATGTCCGTCTGGCCAGAAGCAAACGCGGGCTATGCGTTTAGTGAAGCAAGATCGAACGGCATCGAACGCAACCGCTTACCCGTCAGCGCAAAAATCGCGTTTGAGACGGCCGGTGCGATCGGCGGCACGCCAGGCTCACCGACGCCAGTTGGCGATTCGCCGCCCGGCACCATGTGCACTTCCACTGTCGGCATCTCCGTCATGCGCAACACCGGATAGTTGTGAAAATTTGACTGCTCGACCACGCCGTCTTTGAGTGTCACCTTGCCATAGAGTGCCGCGCTCAAGCCGTACACAATCGCGCTTTCGACCTGCGCGGCAACGGAAAGCGGATTGACCACCAGACCGCAATCGATGGCCGAGACCACACGATGAATTTTGAGCGCACCCTTGTCGAGCGAGACTTCCACGACATGTGCGACCACCGAGCCGAAGAACTCGTGCACCGCGATGCCGCGCGCGCGCCCTTTCGGCAGCGCACTGCCCCAACCGGCTTTCTCGGCCACGAGGTTGAGCGTGTTGAGAACGCGTGGATGCTTGGCTAAGTAGCTGCGGCGAAACGCCACCGGATCTTGTCCGGCCAATTTCGCCAAATCGTCCATCATGGTTTCCATCGCAAACGCGGTGTGCGAGTGGCCCACCGAACGCCACCACAAGCCCGGCACACCGGTCTTGGTGGTGTGCAGCGTGACGTGCATATTGGGAATATCGTAGGGCGTATTGGCGACACCCTCTACGCTGGTGGCGTCAACACCGTCCTTGACAAAAAATGGCTCAAAGGACGTCCCCGCAACAATTGAGCCCCCCACGATGGTGTGGTTCCACCCCACAATCTTATTGGCGACGTCGAGTCCTGCTTCAATACGATGGGCGTACATCGGCCGGTAGTAGCCACCTTTCATGTCATCTTCGCGTGTCCACACGGTCTTCACCGGGACGCCCGCCTTTTTAGCAATTTCGACGGCTTCGACAATGTAGTCGGACGCCGGATTCGCGCGACGACCAAATCCGCCGCCCGCGATCAGCGTATTGAGCTTGACGTTTTCAAATGGCACGCCCGCGGTCTTGGCCGCGGCCCCTGCATCGACGGTCTGAAATTGCGAGCCGACCCACAACTCGCACTTGTCGCCCGTGACAGAAACGGTGCAATTGAGGGGCTCCATCGACGCGTGCGCCAGAAACGGCATTTCGAATTCGGCAACGAGTGATTTCGCCGCCCCTTTCACGGCGTCCGGATTGCCCTTCTTGGCGACCAGTCCCGGGGACTTTGCCGTTTCACGGTAGCTTTGTGACAACTTGGCCGTGTCGGCTTTGCTGCCGTCTTCTAGATCCCATTCGATTTGCAGCGCATCACGACCGATCTTGGCGACCCAGAACGATTTCGCGACCACCGCGACGCCATTTTTCAACTGCACCACATGCGTGACGCCGGGAATACCGTGGACTTTCGAGGCATCAAACGACTTCACGCGCGCGCCGAAAATGGGCGCGCGTGCCACGACCGCGGTGTGCAGATTCGGAATCTGCTTGGACGTCATGTCGATGCCAAAGCGCGCGCTTCCATTCACCTTCGCGGGTGCGTCAAGGCGACGCGTTGGTTTGCCAATGACGGTGTAGTCTTTGGCCGATTGCAGCGTCACTTTTTCCGGCACCGGCAATTTGGCCGCCGCATCAGCCAGCTCACCATAACTCGCGCGCTGCCCGGTCGGACCAATCACGGTGCCGTTGACGGCACGGCACTTGGCGGCATCAACCTTCCAACGTTCTGCCGCCGCACTCACCAGCATCGTCCGCGCCATGGCACCGACCGTTCTGAGTTGCGTCCATGAATTGCTCACCGACGTTGATCCACCCGTCATTTGCATGCCAAACGCGGTATTTGCGTACACCGGGGCTGCGGGTGCCAATTCTGAGCGCACCTTGATCCAGTCGCAGCGAAGCTCCTCGGCAACCAACATCGGCAACGAGGTCAACACGCCCTGTCCGAACTCCAGATGTTTGACCTGCACCGTCACCGAACCATCGCGTGCGATACGCAAGAACGCATTTGGTTGATTCAGATTTGGCCCCGGCGTTTGCGCGGCGGCGAGTTTGTTGCCAAGTGTGAGGTTAAACCCGATCACTAATCCGCCGCTGGCGGCGCTGGCCTTGAGAAAATCACGACGGGTTTGTTTCGGCGATGCCAAGGTCGGTGTGGAAAACAATTTATCCATGATTGGCCCCTATGCCTTCGCCGTTTTTCTTGCGATCGCCGGTGCTGCTTTCACACCACCACCTGCCGCGACCTTGATAGCCGCGCGAACGCGGTTATAGGTCCCGCATCGACAAATATTGCCACTCATCGCCTCGTCAATTTCAGTCTCGCTCGGAGCCTTGTTTTTGCTGAGCAACGCCGTTGCCGCCATGATCTGGCCTGACTGACAATAGCCACACTGCACGACGTCCTCGGACAGCCACGCTTCCTGCACTTTTTTGCCGACCGCCGATTTGCCGATGACTTCAATGGTGGTCACTTTCTTGCCCGCGACGGCGGATATCGGCGTTGAGCACGAGCGCAGCGGCTCGCCGTTGACGTGAACCGTACACGCCCCACACAGCGCCATTCCACAGCCGTACTTGGTGCCGGTGAGTTGCAGGTTGTCACGCAGAAACCAAAGTAGCGGCGTCGATGCATCAACATTGGTCGATATCCGTTCACCGTTGACTGTAAACAAAATCATGAATGACTCCGAAGCAAATTTGGCCTGCGCGGGCTCGTCGTCGATGCTGAGAACGAATGCGGTGATACTAGCATAACGTGACTTTGCGACCGGGGAGATAGCGCGCTGCGGGCGGGTGCATCAGGAAACGAAAATGCCACCCGAGGGCGGCATTTTCATAAAACAGGCGCGCCCGGCAGGATTCGGTCACCTCCGCCGACCCGGGCAGAGCGGCTCCTCGCTGCGCTCCGAGCATCGCTCGTGCCTTTCGAATCCTGATGCAAGCCAAGCAGTTGGCTTGCTCCGGGCGCAAAACCAAAAGTAAAAAGCCACCTCGCGGTGGCTTTTCGGAAATACTGGCGCGCCCGGCAGGATTCGAACCCACGACCCCTTGGTTCGTAGCCAAGTACTCTATCCAACTGAGCTACGGGCGCTCAAGCGACGAATTATAGCAGCGCCTGCACGCCGTTGCAAAGCGGCGACAGGCGCGTGCCAACCGCTGCCGACTACAGCAAATGCGCCACACCCGCACGCTCTTCTTCGAGCTCCTTCAACGTGGCGTCCATTTTGCTGCGCGAAAACGCGTCAATTTCAAGCCCTTTGACGCGCTCGTACTTGCCATTCGCGCATATCACCGGTACGCCGTACATGACGCCATCCGGAATACCGTAGCTGCCGTCCGACGCAATACCCATGGTGACCCATTTGCCGTCGGTGCCCTGGATCCAGTCGCGCACATGGTCAATCGCCGCGTTCGCCGCTGACGCAGCAGACGAGAGTCCGCGCGCCTCGATGATGGCTGCGCCTCGCTTGCCGACCGTCGGAATAAATGTTGTTTTGTACCACTCCTCGTCGGCAACCACACTCGGCGCAGGTGCGCCCCCCGATGGTGGCGAAGCGGTAATCCGGATACATGGTCGGCGAATGATTGCCCCACACGATCATTTTCTCGATTGAGTCGACTGACTTGCCGGTTTTGCTCGCCAGCTGCGACAGTGCGCGGTTGTGATCTAGCCGCAGCATCGCGGTGAAATTTTCGCGCGGCAAGTTTGGGGCGGATTTCATCGCGATGTAAGCGTTGGTGTTGGCCGGGTTACCGACCACCAGCACTTTGACCGTGCGCGACGCAACGGCATCGAGGGCTCGACCTTGCACCGTGAAAATCGCGCCATTGGCTTCGAGTAAATCCTTGCGCTCCATGCCGGGACTGCGTGGGCGGGCACCGACCAGCAGCGCGACATCAATGTCCTTAAACGCGGTCATCGCGTCCGAATGTGCGCTCATACCTGCGAGCAACGGAAACGCGCAGTCGTCGAGTTCCATCATCACGCCCCTAAGCGCTTTTTGAGCTTTCTCGTCGGCGATCTCGAGCAACTGGAGAATGACGGGTTGGTCGCGCCCGAGCATCTCGCCCGAGGCGATGCGAAACAATAGTGAATATCCGATTTGACCGGCGGCGCCGGTGACAGCGACGCGCATGGGGTTTTTCATGGACAACTCCTGAGGGCGGTAGGGCTTGTTGAGTCTTGCAAATGGCAACTAGAAACTTCGTTCGTCAGAGCACGATTATACAAAGTGCGGTGCGCGTCCGTGCGCGGTACCGACCGACATCGTAGTGGGCGAAGTGTGTTTGAACGTCTGACACGCACGCACGCGGGTTATAATTTGCGCCGACCATATCAGCGCCAAGATGTCGCAGTTGTCCGGAGAGGTGGCAGAGTGGTCGAATGCACCGGACTCGAAATCCGGCATACCGGTCTCCGGTATCGTGGGTTCGAATCCCACCCTCTCCGCCAAAACATAGTCTAACTCATTGTTATAAAAGGTATTTTCCAGTGTTATCTGGATTTACCCCCGAAACTACCAACGTTTATGACATGGGTTGATATCACCCGATGCCGCTCGCGCGCGAGGCAGATGGCGAAAATCAAATAACGCCGACCGTGGTTATTTCGTGTGCTCCGCGCGCGCGCGGCAGATGGGGTGTTGCCGCCGATGCCAAATTGACCCACTTTGAGGCGCTGCGCCGATTCAAAACTGACCTAGGCATTGGGCTTGTGAACCGCTGGTAGTATTGGGGTTATTGAGGTTTGATATGGGTCAGTCTTCAATCGGCAGCCTGGGTCAATTTGGCGTCGGCGGCAACACCCAGATGCGTCAGTATCTTCTCGATCACGTCCGGTCGCTCGATCACCGCGATGCGCTTTAACGTGCCGCTGGCGTCAAATGCGTGCAAAAGTCGCATCGAATCGCTACTCGCCAACCGTGGCGACGTTTACAATCCCCATAGCGACCACCTCGCGGGCGGTTTAGTCCAACAGGGTTTATCTGTCGCGGTGAATATCGCGCCTTGAATTCACGTCGAGGCGCGACAGATAAACGCTATTCGTTAGGTTACTCGGAGAGAATGAAATTGAAGACAAAGATCCTGTATGTCGACATGGACAACGTTCTTGTCGATTTTCCGTCCGGCATCGCGCAGCTTCCGGAAGATATCTTGACCCAATACGAGGAGAGGCTCGATGAGGTTCCTGGAATCTTCTCCCTTATGAGCCCGATGTCGGGTGCCATTGAAGCGTTCGAGGAACTTGCGAGCGTATACGACACATACATTCTTTCTACTGCGCCATGGGGAAACCCTAGCGCGTGGTCAGATAAGTTGCTATGGGTAAAGCGCCATCTTGGTGGGTCAGCATACAAGCGGTTGATTCTTTCTCATCACAAGCATCTCAATGGCGGTCATTACCTGATAGATGATCGAACTAAGAACGGCGCAGATCGGTTCAAGGGAGAACATATCCATTTCGGCACGGACAAATTCCCAAACTGGCAGACCGTAGTTGCTTACCTTAAGCAGAATGCGCCAGTCAGCTCTAACGTTGGGCACCAGAATGAGTTCTCGATCTGACCTCGACCCTCAGCTTCACTCAGCGTTGAAGTCAATCTATGAGGAAGTCATGTGGCTTTCTGCGCGCCCCAATGTCACTCCGAGCCGCGCGCGTGGTTGGTACACGCATATTATGGCCGAGGCGGTGAAACGCAGATTGCGCCGTTTTACTGGCAAGGTTTCGGAAAAGGCAGCCACACAGAGCGATGGCTCGCTAATGCTTGAGCATTTCATGCGCATTCAAACCACGCTTACCGCACTTGTTAAGCAACATCGCACGGAACAACTGAACGACCCTGATGGATTCATCAAAACGCTGGTCGAGTTCGAGCAAGTTCACATAGTCACCCGTGACGAGAACTATGACGCTATGCGCGCCAAAGGAGATTATCGCCAAGCTGGCATTATCCTTCTCCCATGGAAACAGCTTCCTGATAAACGGCGTGCCGAGTTATGGAAACAAATGCTTCGCGGAAAAGTGGCAAACGCCGACGATTTCAA
>JBCKPM010000101.1:0-6096 GCA_038901675.1 Usitatibacteraceae bacterium
CCTTGAAGAAGCTCAAGACCGATGATGCCGTGGAAAAGCGCCGCCACACTTCCGGTGCAACGTTCTGGTATTCGTAGGTGCCGCTGTTTTGCTCGACCACCAGTACGCGGCGCACCGCATCGTAGGCAATCGAGCGCAGGCTGCCCGCGTTGACTTTCTTGGTCTCCATCGTCGCTACTCCGCAAGCGATCCCGTCAGCGACTCGATGGCGGCCATGACTTCCGGTGTGAGCTTGGGCAGCACATCGAGCGCCTTCATGTTCTCGGTAAATTGCGACAGGCGTGAGGCGCCGGTGATCACGGTCGACACGCTCGGTTTTTTTGCGCACCAAGCGATGGCAAGTTGTGCGGTGGTCGCGCCAAGATCGCCCGCAATGCCGGCCAGCTTCACCACTGCTGCATTGCGCGCCGCGTCGGTCAATTGGTGCTTCATCCACGCCATGCTCTGCAGACCGCCACGCGAATCTGTAGGAATTCCATTCGTATACTTGCCAGTGAGAAGGCCCGAGGCGAGCGGACTCCACGTCGTCGTTCCCAAGCCAATTTCCGAATACAACCGAGCGTATTCTTTTTCCACGCGCTGCTTGTGAAAGATGTTGTACTCGGGTTGCTCGACAATGGGTTTATGCAAGTGGTGCTTGTCGGCGATGTGCCACGCCCCCATGATGTCGGCGGCGCTCCATTCCGAAGTGCCCCAGTAAATGGCTCTACCTTGTTGAACGATGTCGTGCATTGCAAACACAGTCTCTTCCAGCGGCGTGTGCGGATCCGGACGGTGACAATAAACGATATCGACGAAGTCGAGCTGCAAACGCTTCAGCGAGTGATCAATGGCCTGCAACAAATACTTGCGATTGAGCGTGTTGCGCTCATTGATGCCATCACCAAATTGGGTCGGCAGCCCCCAGAAAAACTTGGTTGTGACCATGTAGGTGAGGCGGTCCCAACCCAGCTTCTTGAGCGACGCACCCATCAACAATTCACTCTGACCCGAGGCGTACACTTCCGCGTTATCAAAAAAATTCACGCCGTGATCGCGCGCAGCGGACATCAATTCGATGGACGCTTTTTCGTCCACCTGATTAGCATAGGTTATCCACGAACCAAGCGACAACAACGACACTTTCACGCCAGCGCGGCCAATACGACGGTATTCCATTAGGGTACCTCTAAAAATTCAATCAAGCCGATGATGGCAAGGCGCAAAGTCGCGAAAAAGCGCAGTGTACACGTAGTACATGAGCATTTTGAGCGGCTTTGCAACGCCGCCAGCGCGGCTTCAGTGAATTTTTAGAGGTGCCCATTACGTTTCCTTTTCCTGATCAATATCCTGATACGGATCGACGATCACAACGCGGGTGCGCTTGCGATCAGCTTGGTACTGCTCCATTTTCACCAACACCGGGAACAACTCCGCGAGGCGCGCCCGCGCGTCAGTTTCCTTGTCGAACACATACAGCGTGCCGTCGTCCGCCTTGACGTCGCGCCACACGTGACGCTGTACGTCGTCGTCTTGCACCTGTAGCTTGTAGCGCATTTAGTATCGTTCCTGAAACGCGAGCGCAGACATCGGTTTGGCGAGCAGGTAGCCCTGCGCCTCAGTGCACCCGGCTGCCAGCAAAAAGTCGAGTTGCGCCGGGTATTCCACGCCCTCAGCAACCACGCGTAGCCCGAGACTCTTTGCCAGGCTGATAATGCCGCGCACAATTGCCGCATCGTCCATATCGGTGGTGATATCGCGCACGAACGACTGATCAATTTTGAGTTTGGTGATAAAGAATCGCTTGAGATAGGCCAGATTCGAGTAGCCCGTCCCAAAATCGTCAATCACCAGCCGAAAGCCCGCTTCCCCGGCGCGCTCGAGTAACGTTTGCGTACTGTCGCCATCGCCAACCAGCGCGGTCTCGGTCAATTCGAGCTCGATGTCAGACGGCGTCAAGCCATTCGCCAGCAACGCCGCGTGCAAACTGTCCAACAGCCGCGCTGTTCGCCATTGCACGCCCGAGACATTCACGGTGATCGGGTAATTGGCCAAGCCCTTGGCGCGCCAGCGCGCGAGTTGCGCGCACGCTTCCTTGACCACCCATTCACCGATGGGCATGATGAGTCCACTATCCTCAGCGATGCTGACAAAGCGCGCCGGTGACATCTGGCCGAGCGCCTCACTGCGCCATCGCAACAACGCCTCGACGCCGATCACGGCGCGATCCGGCAGGGAAAAAATCGGCTGATATTCAAGAGACAATTCGCCACGATCCAGTGCGTGACGCAATTCACTTTCGATGGCAAGGCGCTCGCTCACGCGTTCGTTCATCTCCTCGCGGAAAAAACTGTATTGGTTGCGACCGAGCGATTTGGCATGGAACATCGCGATATCGGCGTGCTTAATCAACAGCGACAGGTCGTTGCCGTCGGCCGGCCACACCGCGATGCCGATTGACGGCGTCACAGTCAGTTCGCGTCCGTCAACACGATGCGACTGCGACAGCGCGTGCACCAGGGTGTCGGCAACATTCGCGATTTGGTTTTCGTCGGAAGCACCCGGTAGCAAGACGACGAATTCGTCACCGCCGAGTCGCGCGACGGTGTCGGTTGCGCGCGTCGCCCGTGACAGACGACTGGCACACTCGGCAAGTATCGTATCGCCAACCTGATGCCCCAGTGAATCGTTGATGACCTTGAATCGATCCAGATTGATAAACAGCAGCGCGATGCCGTCCTTGACGCGCTTGGCCTGGCGCACCGCAAAATCAAATCGCGTCGCCAATAACATTCGGTTCGGCAAGCCGGTTAAAAAATCAAACTCGGCAAGTTGCCGCACCTGCGCTTCGCTGCGCTTCCTGCCGGTGATGTTGGAACCGATGCCACGATAGCCGGTGAATACGCCATCCGCGTCGAACACCGGCTCTCCGGAAACAGATACCCACAAGACGTCACCCGAGGCGAGTGCATAGGCATACTCAAAATCACAAAACGGTTGATGTGCTTCAACCTGTCGCCGGTGCTGGTCCATTTGGTCTTGCGAAATACCCAAACACGCAACGTCCCATCGCGTCATGCCGTAGCGGGCTTCCGCAACAATTCCGGTGGCGCGCGTCATGCCGCTCGAAATGCTGGTGAAGCGATACGCGGCGTCTTGTTCCCAGTACCAATCCGTGGACATGTTGACCAAACTGCAAAAGCGTCCCTCACTTTCGGCCAGCCCCATTTCGGCCAGCTTGCGCTCGGTGATGTCGAGTCGAAAGCCGATCACCCCGCCGTCACCGGTCCGGCGGTCTGAGACCAGATACCAGCGCCCGTCCGACATCAACACTTCATAGTCTTTCGGTGCCGGATCTCGATGCCTCGCAAGGCGTCCGGCGATGTACGCCGCCTCAGTCTGGGTGCGCTGCAGTTGCGGATCGCACCGATAGTACTCGCGCGCCAGATCTGCGTATTGCACACCGGGGACGAGCAGCTTACTGACGCTTGAATAGATTTCCTTCGCACGACGATTGCAAAACACCAACCGCTCGTCGGCGCTATAGAGCAGCACACCCGAGTCGAGTGGATCGAACGCCTCGACGATGCGCAATAGCTTCCCCTCAGCCGCGCTGAGAGCCTGCTGTAGCGCCAGAGTCGGGTCGTTTGCGTGGGTCATGGCCTATTATCGGTGTTTCCGGCGTGACGCATCGGCGCACTGCGGAGCGTGTTGGCTCAGTCACACGCCTTCTTGTATGCCGCCACCTCCTCTTTGAGCGCAATCCACCAGACCTTGCCTTTCTCGGAGTGTTTGCCGCACGGCGCGAAGGTCGCAAAGCCAGGGTATGCACGACCTAGGTTGTTCGGGTCGTCGCTGCGTCGGCGCGGCGGTGAAATGAGACCTTTCACATCACTTTCTAGCGGAAACAACCAGCAACCCATGGGTTTGTATTTCCACTTGTGCACGCCCTGCGCAATCGCCAAGGTTTGAAACGAACACTTGCCGTCCGTCTCGGCGAAGACACATCTCGTATTCTTGAAGTGTTCCGGCTTGTCGCGGTAGCGAAATTTGCGGACGTTGGTTTTTTTGCCGATGCCATCCGCCCATTCCTCGTCGATGATGTAGTCTGGCGGCAGGTGGGCAAAATGCTCGGGATGTTTCTCGACAAGCTTGTGTATTTTGCGCACTTCCTCGGGCCGCAAAAACGCGCCATCACTACAGCAAATGCCTTGGCACGCGGCGAGGTCACAGGTGTGCAACTTAGTGTGTTTACTGGTGGATGCGGACTTGTTTGATGTTGGTGTGCTGCTGGTTGAAACTGCCCGTTTGGGCGGTCTGACATTAGGCATTTGTAGTTCGCGGATATCGTAATTGCCACCGTTGGCGAGGCGCTCGGTGTTCACCAGTGAGATGATATCGCGAGCGACCGCTTGAGCGTCGCGCAGAGCACCACTTTCTTTCATTTCCTGGAACCGTTCGCGATCCGGAAAGTCGTCAATCGCCACGCCGCGAATGCTCGCCTGCATATCAGTATCGATGACACCGGGTGCTAAGGAACAAATCGCCAGACCCGCATCGTCAGCGAGCGCTTCTTCGGCCATCACACGCGTCGCCATCTCCAAGCCGGCCTTGGCGGTGCAATACGCCGTCCAGCCGCGCACTGCGCGCTTGGCCGCGCCCGATGAAATGTTGACCACTAGGCGCGACGTGGCGGCACCACGCGTCATTTTGGCAAACGCTGCGGTAGCAAGAATTGGTGCCACGACGTTGACGGTGATGTTGTTTTGCAGCGCGACGGCATCGAGGTCGTCAAAACGTGCGACTGGCATGACCACACCGGCGTTGTTGATGAGCACCGCGCGTGCGAAGGTGCGACCGGTGATCAACGCGCGGAGTCCTTCAAGCGCCGCTAGCGTTGATTCGACGTCGCCAAAGTCCGCATGCACAAAGGCGTTAGAGCCATTTGCCCCTGAAACACCGCGTGAAATCTCGACCACAAAATTGTTAGCGTCAGCGCCGAGTTCACGCGCGAGTGCCTGTCCCAGTCCGCGGGTAGTGCCGGTCACAATATAGAGATCCATGCGCTGCTCCTTAGAGCCTGTAACGAAATAACTTGGACATTTGGCCGCTGGATTGGGATGCGATGCTAGTGTCTAGTTGCAGAAGTCTGCGTAACAGCGAGAAGCGTTTTGCGCCCACAGGATTAGGCGCAAAACACAGCAATAGCACCGCTATTGCGCGTATTTGCAACGACATCGTGTGGGATGCAAAACGATTCGAATGTAGCAGGACTTCTGCAACTAGACACTAGGTGCTACGTGCGCCGTGTGGCGAGCCACACAAGCGATTCGCAACGACGCAGCGCGCCCAAGCCCAGCGAGCCAAATGTTCATGTTATTGAGGAACAGGCTCTTAGTCCAACGTCAGACCCAACACGGCGATCACACCCGCGACCAGCAGGTCGGTTAGTTCGCCATGGGTCTCGGTTGACGATGCCGACCAATTCGGCGGCGGCGACGGTCGCGGCGCATACCCCCCCGACGTCGGCACTGCACCAGAGGTTCGCTTGGCGCGTCGCGCATCGAGGTCAGCCAGCGCGTTGGCGACCGCCGCTTCATCGAGCACCGACACCGGCGCGCCGCAATGGGTGCAAGCCGCGTCATTGGCTACATCGACGCCCGCGCCACAGCTCGAACATCGAATCTGCTTGACCGTAGCTGACAGTGTATGCAACTCAGCCGGGGTCAAGGTGCGCACAAACTGTTTTTCGAGCAGGAACTGCACAAACGTAATGAGGCGCCCGTGTCCCTGCGGACAGCGATGATATTGAAAGCGCCCACCGCGTGACACGTCGAATGACTTCAGCAGTGTACTGGCGCAAATCGGACAGTTCCCGGTGAGGGACACCAGGTTACGCGCGTCACTGCGATGCGTGTGAATGCGCGTGAACAGATCAATGACCGATTGCGGCGACATCGAGACACTCTCAAGCTGGTCAAACCAAATGAGATGGCACGGCCAACAGATATCGACTGCCAGCGGCGTGTCGAGATGCGTCCGAAATTTGGTCGGCTGCATCGTCGCGTGGCAGCTGCTGCAATTCACTGCCATGATCGACGCCCCGCCGAGCCTGCA
>JBCKPM010000102.1:0-6012 GCA_038901675.1 Usitatibacteraceae bacterium
GCACATGAGCGGGCCACTCAAAGGCATCAAAGTGGTCGAGCTGGCGCAAATCATGGCCGGCCCCACCTGCGGCATGCTGCTCGCCGACATGGGCGCGGATGTGATCAAGGTCGAAAAATTGCCGGGAGGCGACGACACGCGCAGCTACACCGAGCCGTCGATTCAGGGCGAATCGGCGGCGTTCATGATGCTCAATCGCAACAAACTCGGCATCGCCGTGAACCTGAAGATCGCCGGTGGCCTGGAGGTAGTCAAGCGGCTGCTCGCAGACGCCGATGTGGTCACCGAAAACTATCGCATCGGCACGCTCGAAAAATTGGGGCTCGGCTACGAGGTGCTCAAGGCGCTCAATCCGCGCCTGATCTACTGCGCGGTATCGGGCTATGGCCGCACCGGTCCGTATGCCGACAAGGGCGGTTTTGACCTGATCGCGCAAGGTTTCTCCGGGCTGATGAGCGTTACCGGACATCCCGGTGGCGAACCGGTGAAGTCCGGCTCGCCGATTGCCGACATCAACGCCGGCATCCTCGCGGCGCTGGGCATCGTCTCGGCTCTGGTCAGTCGCAGTGTCAGCGGTAAGGGGCAAATGGTCGAGACCTCGCTGATGGAAGCGGCGATTCAACAGACCTACTGGCAGTCGGCCATGTATCTGGCCACTGGCGTCAATCCACAACCGTCGGGTTCAAGCCACATCCTCACCGCACCCTATCCGGCCTTTCCCACCAGAGACGGCTGGATCACCATCGGCGGTGCCAACCAGTCCAACTGGGAACGCATCGCCACCGTGATCGGGCTGCCCAAGCTCATCACCGACCCGCGCTTCAAGACCAACGCGAACCGCATGGCACACAAACAGGAATTGGCAGATTTGATCGCGGCGCGCACCAAAACCCGCACCTCGGCTGACTGGATTCTGCATCTGGAAGCCTCAGCAGTACCGGTGGGGCCGATCAACACCATCGGCGAGATGCTGGCCGATCCGCAGGTCGCCGCGCGCGAGATGGTGGTTGAAGTCAACCACGCGAAAGTCGGCAAGGTCAAGACGCTGGGGCTGCCGATCAAGTTTTCCGATACGCCCGGCGGCGTGCGCAGCGCAGCGCCGCTGCTCGGCCAGCACACGCGTGTGGTGCTGATGTCGCTCGGCTACTCCGCTCAGGAAATCAACGCGCTGGAGAAAAGCGGCGCGGTGGTTTGCGCCTGAGGGTCAACGGGCCCGTCACGCAGGTTGAAACGCAATCGTCGCCTGCCATGGAGCGCAGCGGCACGCAAATGCGAGTGTCGCGAGTACCAACCCGCAGCACTGCGCCACATCGCGGGCTACGTTGCGGAGGGTCGCTGGCCAGCCAGAACATCGAGACCGAGCCGAGGAGTTCGCGGCAACTTCAACCCAACATCTGGCCGCGCCACCACCAAAACCGGTGTGCCCGGCACGCGCCGACATCTGGCACCCGTCAACACCCGGCTCGACACTGGCTGACGTGCGCCAACGTCACCGGTGGAAAAAGCGCCGCTCCAGTTCAGCCGACGGCAGTGCGGCGCAGAACAGGAACCCCTGATACTCGTTGCAACCGAGCGCACGCAGCACCTGCAACTGGCTGTCGGTCTCGACGCTCTCCGCAATCACGTTGATGTTCAAGCTGTGCGCCATCGCCAGCACTGCCTTGACGATCGCCAGATCGTGCGGATCGGAACAATAGGGAACAATAGGGGACAGACCACGATTTTTTCCCGGCCGCCGCAAGAGTCATGTTCTTTGCCTCAGCATTGCGGCGCACTTCTCGTATTGCCTTCCCCATCGCCGCGCGAATCTCGGGTTCGCTGGGAAGGGCAAATCGTTTGCCCGCGCCGCGAGCTTTTTGAGTCTTTGCCATCAATGCCCCTCGTAGCTTAGTCCGCCACACTGCGGCTTCCTAGCTATCCCACCACATGCAACTCAAGCCGCTTCCCTAATGCAAGAAACGCCTCGGCCAAACCATCGATCTTGGTGGGATGCCGCAAATTGGTCATCCGGTTGACCGCTTGTGGCGTGGTGCCGAGCAAGCGCGCTAACTCAGCCGGCCTGACTTTCTGCAACAGCATTTCATTGAGCAGCAGCACCTTTGCCGACATGCTGGCAGGCAGTGTGACGGTGCGCTGCCCGCGCTTAGGTGCGGATGGCATGGGTACAGGTCGGCCATCCTCAAAATAGAATTCGAGCGCACTTTCAAGTGCTTCTAATGCAAAAAATATAGGGGACAGACCACGGTTTCCCGCCGACACGCAGTCATTCCATCATTGAGCGCCCTTCAGATCGCGTGCGCTAACACTTCCACCGCCCATTGGTTAAGGCTCTTGCCATGAGCCTTGGCAGCAACCAGCGCGGCGGCGTGGATTTCTGGCGGTACGCGCAGCATGAGTTTGCCGGAAGCGGGCTTTTCGGGTGTCTTGCCCTCTTGTTTGCATACGGCTATGTAGTGGTTGATTGCCGCATGAAAATCGGCGGTCAACTTGGCTACGGTCTCGCCGTGGAATCCGATGATGTCCCGCACGCCGAGTACACGCCCGACGAATACGTTGTCGCCAGGATCGAACTCAACCCGTGCGGTATAGCCCTTGTAGGTCATGGTGTTGTTCATGGTTTGGTTTCCTGTCTTTCTAAAAACTCCCTGGCGTTTTCTACCTGATATTTCTTCGCTTCTTTGCCGGGATGCGCTCGATGGAAGTGTACCCGGTCATCGTTCAATTTTATGGCAATGCGCGAGCCATCACCTTCAACCACTTCCCCACCCAAGGCAATGAACAGCGCCTCAATGTCCGCAAAAACGATATTGGCTTTGGTCGGCTTGGTGAAAATAGCTTCCAATGTCTTGCGATGTTTGGTTTTCACGGGAAAAATGCTAGCGTATTGCGCTATCAATTGCAAGCATTATTTGATAGCATAGAAACTGGTGCAATGTTGTTAGCCATACCGCTTGGTGCCGTTCCACTTCTGCTAATGGCGGACTGGTGTAACAACTAGCCAACTGACTGATTCAAAGGGGTCAGGGTGATTTGTTTTGTCAGACGCCGAAAACAAATCACCCTGACCCCTTTGATTCCGGCAAACGCGAAGCGCGGCCTGGCCGTAAGATGGGGCATGTGACGGTGTGTGATGCTTCGATTGAAGGGGCGCTTGATGCGGTGCGAGGGATGAAAGCGGCACTGACGCCGGTCGATTGATTGCCTAGCGTTGAAGACTGTAGAGCGCGTGAGCGGAAAATAATTGTGGTCTGTCCCCTATTGTTACTGAGGCTGATTTTTGGTGCTGGTGCTTTACTTGGCCTCATGCGGTTGGAAGTCCTATCCGTCGCACCCTCTCAGCGCCGATCAAATACCTTACATCTTCACAATTTCCACTCTGCGGTTCTTGGCTCGTCCTTCCTCGGTGTTGTTGTCCATCACGGGTTTCGATTGACCCCAGCCTTTCGCAGAAAGCCGGTTGCCATTGACCCCCTTTGCGATGACCGCATTCAAGACCGACTTCGCCCTTTTCTCTGACAGTGCCAAATTGGATGGCGCGGCGCCAATATTGTCAGTATGGCCGTCGATACTCACCTTCAAGCCCGGATTTTCTTGGAGCATTTTGGCGAGCTGTTTGACAATATTTTGCGACTCCGGTTTGATGTCTGCCTTGCCAGTTTCAAAATTGATGTACAGGGCGATGGAGCCACTGCTGGCGATTTCCTTGAACATCTCGTTGGCCTGCACTTCCTGCTTCATCGCCTCTTTGGTCATCACAATCAAGATGAACGAACCGACCTCTCCCGTGACCTGTGGCTCATACATCTTTCTGACCGTCACCCAGGTTTCACCGCCACTGGCGGCCAAAGAAAATACCGCGCTCATGGCTCCGCCATCCACATCATCCGCGCCCTGGTAAAGCTTCTTGCCGCCCTTGGAAGTCAGCGCGTTGTCATAGTTCCTGATGATTTGCAATGGACTGGGCATCTTCTTGCCCGACTCTGCATTGAAGTTATAGGTCAAAGTCATCACATTGCCCTCCACTGCCTTGACCTTGCCATTCGCGCCAATTTGAAAATCGACAGCATTGAAATTTTCTTGGCACGCCTCGATGTAGAAATTGGATAGTCGGGTGAAAAGCGGATGATCTTTGCAACCCTCCGCATCCTGTTGCGCCAAGGCCGATGTGGAAAACAGGATGCTCAAAAACAGTGAAGCCATTGACTTACGCATGGTGATGACCTTTTACGTTGTTGTTGGATAGCGCGCAGGGATGTTCACTCGGTATTGTCAACCTATTGTGCACGCGCATGGCGGCGGATTGCAATTTCAACCCGCCCAAGTCTGTAGGCGGCCAGCTGGTCTCAATCATAACAATAGGGGACAGACCACGATTTTTTCCCGGCCGCCGCAAGAGTCATGTTCTTTGCCTCAGCATTGCGGCGCACTTCTCGTATTGCCTTCCCCATCGCCGCGCGAATCTCGGGTTCGCTGGGAAGGGCAAATCGTTTGCCCGCGCCGCGAGCTTTTTGAGTCTTTGCCATCAATGCCCCTCGTAGCTTAGTCCGCCACACTGCGGCTTCCTAGCTATCCCACCACATGCAACTCAAGCCGCTTCCCTAATGCAAGAAACGCCTCGGCCAAACCATCGATCTTGGTGGGATGCCGCAAATTGGTCATCCGGTTGACCGCTTGTGGCGTGGTGCCGAGCAAGCGCGCTAACTCAGCCGGCCTGACTTTCTGCAACAGCATTTCATTGAGCAGCAGCACCTTTGCCGACATGCTGGCAGGCAGTGTGACGGTGCGCTGCCCGCGCTTAGGTGCGGATGGCATGGGTACAGGTCGGCCATCCTCAAAATAGAATTCGATCTTGATGTTGGTACCGCCAAGTGCGGCGACCAGGCCGATGATGACCAGCAGCACCACAAAGCCGGCGATGATGGTTCGTTGTAGCGATTGGAAAATAGCGCCCATGTTTACTCCTTAAATTAGTTGACTGCAATAGTCGGATTTTATCACTCGATGTCGCGTGACGGGTTCAAAAAAGCAAAACGCCCACAACAGGTGTGGGCATTTCAGTGTGGGGTCGATTGATCGACGTGATTATTGCACTTTGATCACCGCACACGCGATACGCGATCCCGCATTGCCGGTCGGTTGCGTCTTGTAGTCATCCGGGTCACGATGCACGATGAGCCCACGCCCAACCACGCTGCTCACACCCGGCGCGACGGTCATCGCGTCAAGGGTAATGCTCAATCGTGCATTGCCAAACGCATCGGCAACCAACGACGGCAAATCTCCTGCGTGGCGCTCCGATGTGGTGTGATGGCCGTGTGGTTTGCCGGTCGGATTGAAGTGCCCGCCGGCGCTCATGCCATCACCTGAACTACAGTCGCCCTTGTCGTGAACATGAAAGCCGTGCTCGGCACCAGCCTTCAACCCTTTCACGTTGGCACCGATACGAACCTTACCCGCCACCTCGACAAAGGTCACCGTACCAGTGGTCTGGTTGCCCTTGGTGGCTTCAAGCATGGCGATCGCGCGTGGCCCTTGTGGTGTCGAAGTCGCGCAACCGACAAGCACTGCTGCGGCCAGCAACGAGATTTGCGTGCGGATGATTGGCGACATGGAGTGCTTTCGTAATTACTTTTTAGCCGGCGCGGCGGCCGCCGGTTTGGCAGGCGTTGCGGGTGTCGCGGGTGTCGCGGCTTTCGCCGGCGCAACAGGTGCCGCAGGCGCGGGCGCGGCGGCAACCACAATCGGCGTCGGCTTGGGAACGGGTTTGCCGGCTTTTTTCATGTTGGCCTGAAAATTGGCAACGGCTTTGGCCTCGTACTTGACCTGATCGGCCTTGTTCTTCTCGGCGGTGGCCTTGTCTTTTTCCGCCTTGGCTGCGGCGGCGACCGGATCGACCGGCGGCGGTGGCGGCAGCTTGGCCAGCGCGATACTCGACAGACCCACCACACAAACGCCAAATGCGATTGAGGAAATTTTCATCATGGTCTCCTAGTCGTCGCCCGCAGCAGGTTG
>JBCKPM010000103.1:0-5941 GCA_038901675.1 Usitatibacteraceae bacterium
TAGTCGGGATCCATACTGCTTCCCCTTGAGCTAATCAGGCACTCCCCGCGCAGGTCCAACCTTGTGCATCAACGATACTCGCCTACGCAGACACTCAAGACTTCATGGTTTATCCCTCCTGTTCGGCTAACGGTGCAAACGCCTCACCCTTCGCCAGCAACGCCCACGCCATGCGCGCATTCTTGGCCGCGATGGCCACCTTTGCCTTGCCATAGCCACGCCTCGCCTCGACCGAGACCGCCCACCGGCTGAGGTGATCCGTCTTGGTCTTGGCCGTCGCCAATACCGAACCTGCGCCCATCACCAGCAGGGTGCGCAAATAGGCATCGCCGGCTTTGGTGATCTTGCCCAGCCGGGGCTTGCCACCGGAACTGTACTGGCCGGGCACCAAACCGAGCCAGGCCGCCAATTGCCGACCGCAACGGAAATCATGGCCATTGCCGATCGTCGCCACCAGCGCGCTGGCGGTGATCGAGCCGATCCCCGGCATCTCCATCAAACGACGCGAGCGAGGATCGGCGCGGGCAACGGCCTTGACGTGACCGTCATACTCGGCGATGCGCGTATCGAGCAGATGCAAGTGGCTCAGCAAGTCACCGATGGTGCGATTAGCCCAGCCGGGCAGATCCTCCAGTGCCGCAGCCGCCTGACGGCGTACCGTGTCCGCCTTCTGCGGCAACACCAACCCGAATTCACTGAGCAGGCCACGGATGCGATTGATGGTGGCGGTGCGTTCCTCGACAAATCCCTGGCGCACCCGGTGCAGACAGAGCATGCCTTGCTGATCGACGCTCTTGACCGGCACAAAGCGCATGTTGGGTCGCTGCACGGCTTCGCAGATGGCGGCTGCGTCGGCGGCATCGTTCTTGCCACGTCGGCCACTCATGCGATAGGGCGCGACAAACTTCGGTGCCATCAGCTTGGGGGTGTGACCGAATCCGGCAAAGGTGCGTGCCCAGTGATGCGCGCCCGAGCAGGCTTCCATGCCGATCACACAAGGTGGTAGTGTGGCGATAAGTTCAAGTAACTGATCGCGCTTGACATTGGGCCGCACCAACACCCCCTTACCAAACGCATCAACGCCATGCACCGCGAAAACATTCTTGGCAAGATCAATTCCCAGATAGATAATCTTCATGGACTTCCCCTTTCGAGATTTTTTGATGGATGACAACTTTGCCATCATGGCACTTCGTTGCCGTGCGACTTCACTGCCGCTTGCTCGGGACGGGGAAGTCCCTTTCATTCGTTAGGCCAAGAGGAAATCCTGTGTACCTATTCTTTGACACAGAAACGACCGGCATCCCGAGGAATTACAAAGCACCGGCATCCGACTTGAAGAACTGGCCAAGACTTGTGCAAATTGCTTGGCTCGTTGCGGATGAAAAAGGGAACGAAATCGCTAGTGCCGAGCATATCGTTAAGCCGTACGGTTTCACTATACCGCCGGATGCTGCAAAGATTCATGGCATTACTACCGAATTAGCGTTGCAAAAAGGGGATGACCTCAAGACCATTCTTGATGCTATCGTGAAAGACATCAATAAAGCGTCTGTCCTAATCGCACACAACATTCAGTTTGACGAAAAGATTCTTGGTGCCGAGCTGCTCCGTGTTGACTACCAAAATTTTGTGGAGGCCAAGCAACGAAGATGCACGATGCAGTCGGCTACAAACTACTGCCGCTTACCTGATCCGTATGGATACAAATGGCCTACTCTCCAGGAGCTATACATGAAACTCTTTCACGAAGATTTCAAAGGGGCACACAATGCGCTAGTTGACGTCCACGCTTGCGCAAGGTGCTACTTCGAACTTAAGCGTCTAAAAGTCATGGCCTAACCCTGCATTCGAGAGGGACGGCGCAAAAGCGCGCCGCCCCTCAATTTGAACGTTGAAGCTGTAGGAAAACCCCTTTTGAAAAATCCTCGAATTTCGGTGCTCAATTCGGCTCTTCAGAATCGCGTAAACGCCACGATCTGCCACGCGGGAATGGTGAACGTACCCCCATATTTGCCCCATTCAGTTTTTCGGGGACTTTTTCTACAGCCTCGTTAGCGGTCGTCGTACCAATATTTGCGCGCAAAGGCCTGTACCCGCGACTTGTCGATGAGCATCCAGAATGCGACGCGTGGCATCATCGTTAAGTAATGCCAGTCCCCATGCGTGTCGAATTTGCGTGTCGAGGTGATGGCTTTGGCGTTGGCCGTGCGCGCGAATCCTTGGCGGCGCGGTCGGCCCAACGCTTTTAGGTTGAGCAACAGCCGGATGTCCTCGGCGTACTCGAGCGATTCATCGTAGCCGCCGACGGCGTTGAAGTCAGCGCGGCGGCAAAACACCACGCCCGTGTCTATGCGCGCGACCCATGTCATCATGGTCGCAATCCACCACGTCAATAAAATGGCAAACGAGCGGCGTTCCGGGACGACACCGGTCGCACCGACGACCACACGGCCGGCGGCCAGCGTGTCGTCAATCGCATTGAATGTCTGCGGGTGAATTTTCGAATCGGCGTCGATGAAGCAGACGATTTCTCCGGCGGCGATGGCGGCACCCCCGTTGCGCGCGGCGGCGATGCGGCGTGTTTCGACCAATGCAACGCGACAGCCGTGCGCCGCCGCGATGACGGCCGTGGCGTCGGTCGACATATTGTTCGCCACAATCACTTCGATGGCCTCGGCACCGCCGCGGTAGTGGGCGCGCGCGACGGCGATTGAATCGAGCAACGCGGGTAGCCGCTGTGCTTCGTTGTACGCCGGAATGACCACGGAAAAGCGCAACGCGCCGTGGGCGGCTGCGCTGGCCGACGATTCCACTATTTGGCCTTCAGTCCTTTTTCAAGCAAAGTCGTCACCAGTGTGCTGATGTCGCTTTTATCGGCGGCGACGCGCTCGCGCACCTGTGCCACCAGCGCGCCTGGTAGCTTGCAGGCAAACGGAATCAATCCGGCGGCCTGATCGAGGCGGCGTTGTTGCTTGCGGTCAGGGATCGCGCTACCCGCACCAAATCGATCCGGCACACTGGCAATCTTGATCGCGTTGTTGCTCTTGAGCATTTTGTTTTTCTCAAGATCGGTTTTTTTCATACTCATGTGTGGCCTCTTTAGGGTGACTGTCGTTACCGTTTTTATGCGCCAAGTCGCAGGCTGATCGGAGCCTCCTGCATGGCGGCCACCTGCTCGCGCAGCGCCAATATCTGATTTTGCCAGTAACGTAGCGCATCTGCTCCGAAAAACCACGGGAACGCAATTGGGAACGCCGGATCATCGGCGCGCGACGCCAACCAGTAGGAGTAGTGAATCATGCGCAAGGTTCGCAGCGCTTCAATCAGGTGTAGTTCGCGCGGGTCAAAGTTGGCAAAGTCTTGGTAGCCATCCAGCACGTCGCGCAGCTGGATGGTCATCTCCTCGCGCGAGCCCGAAAGCAGCATCCACAAATCCTGAATCGCGGGACCCATGCGGCAGTCGTCAAAATCGACAAAATGCGGACCATCGTCGGTGTAGAGAATATTGCCGAGATGGCAATCGCCGTGCAGCCGAATCAACCCTACATCGCCTGCCCGTTCATAACACTGGGCGATTTCGTCCAACGCCTGACCCGACACGCTCTGCCACGCGGCGACGAGGTCGGCGGGAATGAAGGCGTGCGACAACAGCCAATCGCGCGGCATGCTGCCGAATGATGCAACATCGAGCGTCGGGCGCACCGCAAAGGGTTGGGCGGTCGCGGCCATGTGAATGCGGCCGAGAAATCGGCCAATGACTTCACGTACATCGGCAAAGTCGAGTTCCGGTGCGCGGCCGCCGCGCTTTTCAAACAGCGCGAATGAGAAACCGGCGTGACTGTGCAGCGTTTGATCGTTCCACGCCTGCGGGGGTACCACGGGAATCTCGGCGGCTGCCAACTCGGCGGCAAAGGCGTGTTCCTCAAGAATTTGCGCGCGCGTCCAGCGATCGGGGCGATAGAACTTTGCGACGAGCGGCCGACTCTCCTCAATGCCAACCTGATAAACGCGATTCTCATAGCTGTTGAGCGCCAACAGCCGCCCGTCAGAGCGCACGCCCGTCGATTCGACGGCATCGAGGATCAGGTCAGGGGTCAGAGCGGAATAGGGATGCGTCACCAGTCTATTCTACGGGGCGACGCATCCGGCTTCAGGCGACGTGGCATTCTGACCGAGTGAATCCAGCGCGTGTCAGCATCACGCGGAGGCCATATGTACGAACCTTGGCACTGGTGCTATCACGCACCATACGAGAAGTAACCATCCGGAACGGGTCGCGGCGCGTCGTAAAATGGCGCTTTACGATTCCACCAAATTTCGCAATGTCTCAACTCTCCTGTCGCAGCATCCTTTCCGGCGACGCTCTCGCGGGCACGCCAATCATCGTCAAGGGATGGGTAAAGACCCGCCGTGATTCGAAGGCGGGCATCTCGTTTGTCAATGTCTCCGACGGCTCGTGCTTTCATCCGGTGCAAGTGGTCGCACCCAATACGCTCAATAATTACGCGGAAGAAGTGCAAAAGCTCACCGCCGGTTGTGCCGTCGAATGCACTGGCCTGATTGTGCCGTCACCGGCCAAGGGGCAGCCGTTTGAAATGCAGGCTACCAGCGTCAAAGTTGTCGGCTGGGTGGAAGATCCCGACACCTATCCGATTCAGCCCAAGCCGCACACCATGGAATTTTTGCGCGAGGTCGCGCACTTGCGGCCGCGCACCAACGTCATCGGCGCGGCGACGCGCGTACGCCACACCATCGCGCAGGCGATACATCGTTTTTTTCATGAGCGTGGATTTTTGTGGATTCACACTCCCATCATTACCGCGAGTGACGCCGAGGGTGCCGGCGAATTGTTTCGCGTGTCGACCCTCGACATGGTCAATCCGCCGAAAACGCCGGACGGCAAGATTGATTTTTCACAGGATTTTTTTGGCCGTGAAGCGTTCCTCACCGTGTCCGGACAGCTCAACGTCGAGACCTATTGCATGGCGCTGTCGAATGTCTACACGTTCGGGCCGACCTTTCGCGCCGAGAATTCCAATACTTCGCGCCACTTGGCCGAATTCTGGATGATCGAACCGGAAATTGCGTTTGCCGATTTGTCGGACGACGCGACGCTGGCCGAGGCGATGCTGAAGTACCTATTCAAAGCGGTGCTCGACGAGCGCGCGGATGACATGGCGTTCTTTGATGAGCGGATTGAGAAAGGCATCGTCGCGAAACTCGAGAACATCGTCAATTCGGCGTTTGTGCGCATGGACTACACGGATGCCATCAAGGTGCTCGAAGCGGCCAAGGAAAAATTTGAGTTTCCGGTTAAGTGGGGCATCGATTTGCAATCCGAGCACGAGCGCTATCTGGCTGAAAAGCACGTTAACGGCCCGCTGGTGCTGATGAATTACCCAAAAGAAATCAAGGCGTTTTACATGCGCCTTAACGACGACCACAAAACAGTCGCGGCGATGGATGTATTGGCACCAGGCATCGGTGAAATCATCGGTGGATCACAGCGCGAAGAGCGGCTCGATGTGCTCGATGCGCGCATGGTCGAGACCGGCCTCGATCCGGCCCACTACAGTTGGTATCGCGATTTGCGTCGTTACGGTTCGGTGCCGCACGCCGGATTTGGGTTGGGCTTTGAACGCACCATCTCTTATGCCACGGGTCTCGCCAATGTGCGCGATGTGATTCCCTTCCCACGTACACCGGGCAGCGCGCGTTACTAAGTGCGCTTGATCCATCGATGAAGCGACTCGGGCACGGCTTTACGCTAATCGAAATGGTCATCGTGTTGGTGATCATTGGCGTGCTCGCGGTGCTGGCCATGCCCGATCTGTCCGTCGCCACCGTGCGCGGTCAGATCAAGGAGAGTGCGCCCTTGCTTGACGTTGCCAAGCAGGGTGTGATTCGCAGCTATGCCTTACTCGCCAAGATGCCCGCG
>JBCKPM010000104.1:0-5921 GCA_038901675.1 Usitatibacteraceae bacterium
CCGCTCGTGCGTGGCTTCGAGTACCACCTTCGGCGCTTTGCCGATGACGAACGCCTCTTCCCAGCGCGCCGCAACCAGGCACCACTTGTCGCCCGCCTTCAATCCGGGAAAACCAAATTCCGGTTGTGGTGTGGAAAGATCATTGCCCTGCGCCTTGGAAAAAGCCAGGAACGCGGCGGTCATGATCACGCAGACGGTGTGCAAGCCGTGGTCTTCATCGTTGGTATGACAGTAACCATCACGAAAAAAGCCGGTGACCGGCTCAAAGCAGCACGGCTGCAGGGCGTCGCCGAGCACGTTGCGCGCTTGAATTTCGGTCGTCATTTGTTTTCCCAACGTTGCGTTGCTATGTCATCGGAGGCGCGCGCCTCAACCCAGCGCGCACCGTGCGGCGTGGTTTCTTTTTTCCAGAACGGCGCGTCGGTCTTCAGGTAATCCATGATGAATTCACACGCCGCAAAGGCGTCGGCACGATGCCTTGACGCCACCACCACCAACACGATTTGTTCGGTAGGCAGCAGGGTTCCGACGCGGTGAATAACGGTCGCGTCAATCACCTGCCAGCGCGAGGATGCTTCGACGACGATCTTTTGTAGCGCCGCTTCCGTCATGCCCGGATAGTGTTCCAGCGTCATCGAGGACACGCCGTCACCATCGTTGACATCGCGCACGACGCCGACAAAAGATGCAATGGCACCAACGTCGCGATGGCGCGCGCGAATCTGCGTATGCTCAGCGGAGAGGTCGAAGTCGTTGGTCTGGACGCGAATGGTCGCCATGCCAATCCCTAGCCCCCTGTTACCGGCGGAAAAATCGCGACCTCATCGCCCGGACCTATCGCCGCGTCCAGACCGACCATGTCTTGATTGACGGCGACGCGCCAACGACGAGTGGTGCTGAGTGCTTCTGCATACGCCCCGCCCTTTGCCCGCAGCGCGTCGAGCAGTGCGGCCACCGTCGCGGGCGTCGGCACGTCGGCGCTCTCGCTTTGCTTGCCGAGCGCTTCACGAATGCTGGCGAAGTAACGCAGTGTCACCATCACTTCACCACGTGCAGAGCGGACTTTCGAAGTCCCAGGTACTTGACGATGAAATCGGCCACCGCGTCGGCGTCTTCGAGTCCGAACTGCGGTAACTCGGTCGCCAACGTTTCGTCTGTGGCGATCGCCACGACGTGTTTGTCTTTGGGAAACAACAGCGGCTTGTCCGACAGCTTGCGATGAACCTCAATCTTCGGAATCGCGTGGTGCTTCCAGCCTTCGACAATCACCAGATCACAAGGCGATAACCGCGCCAATTGCTCTTCCAAGGTCGGCTCCGCCGCGCGACGCAATTCGTGCATCAACGCCCAGCGCTTGCTCGACGACACCATTACCTCGGTCGCACCTGCCATGCGATGCCGATGCGAATCCTTGCCCGGCAGATCGACATCAAACTCGTGGTGGGCGTGTTTGATCAGCGACACCCGATAGCCGTCCGCCACCAAACGTGGGATCACTTTTTCGATCAGCGTGGTCTTGCCGCTGCCCGAGTAACCAGAGATAGCGATGAGCTTCATAGGCAAACTATTTCACAGTCATGCCAAAAACGTTAGCGATAAAGGCAAGCATATCACTGCGCTCTTCAATAATCTTTGACGTAGGCTTGCCCGCACCGTGCCCGGCACTGGTCTCAATGCGGATCAACTTCGGCGCGGCTCCCGTGTCAGCCGCCTGTAATGCCGCGGTGTACTTGAAGCTGTGCGCGGGCACCACACGATCGTCGTGGTCAGCCGTGGTCACCAGAATCGGCGGGTATTTCTTGCCGGCCTGAATGTTGTGCATCGGCGAGTAAGCCGACAACCATTTGAAGTCATCAGCTTTGTCTGAGGTGCCGTAGTCGGACACCCACGCCCAGCCGATGGTGAATTTGTGAAATCGCAGCATATCCATCACGCCGACTTGCGGCACAGCGGCACCGAATAGTTCGGGACGCTGATTGACCACCGCGCCAACCAGCAGCCCGCCGTTGGAGCCACCATTGATTGCAAGCTTGGAGGGCTGCGTGTATTTGTTGGCCACCAGCCACTCAGCCGCAGCGATGAAGTCGTCAAACACGTTTTGCTTTTTGCCCTTGGTACCCGCGTCGTGCCACGCCGCGCCGTACTCCCCGCCGCCGCGAATCGACGCCGTCACGTACACGCCACCCAGCTTCATCCACGTCGACGCGGTGACGCGATAGCTCGGTGTCTCCGATACCTTGAAGCCACCGTAGCCGTACAATAGCGTCGGATTGCTGCCATCGAGTTTCAGCCCTTTGCGGTGCGCGATGAAAATCGGAAAGCGCGTGCCATCCTTGCTGGTCACAAATTCGCGGCGCGTTTCAAACTGGTCACTGTCAAACGCGGTCTTGGGTCGCTTGAACAGGGTCGATTTTCCGGTCGCAATATCGTAGCGATAGATTTCAGTCGGGTTGATGAGACTCGTGTAGTTGTAAAACGTCTCTTGGTCCTTGAAGCGTCCGCTGAATCCACCCGCCGAACCGACGCCCGGCAGCGTCACATCGGCGACAAACTTGCCGTTGAGCGCGTACACCTTCACGGCGGTCGCGGCATCCTGCAAGTACTGGGCAAGAATTTTTCCGCCCACCACGCCGGTACCGGTGAGGGTGTCGTTGGTCTCAGCGACGACCGTTTTCCAGTTCGCGCGCTCGCGTTTGGTCAAGTCAATCGCCACTACGCGACCCTTGGGCGCGTCCAGATCGGTCTTGACCCACAACGTATTACCGTTGGCACCAATCGGTGTGAACTCGGCGTCGAAATCGAGCGTGATGGTTTTAAGGCCCGCAGCGCCGGTCAACGTCAATGCCCCGTCCTTGAGCGGCATCACCAGCAAACCGTTCTTGCGGCCCGAGCCCTTCCAGACATTGATGATCACGTGCCGGCCGTCATCCGTCACCGACGCGCCGAAGCCCCACTCTTTTTCCGTCGGGTTCTGGTAGACGAGTTGATCTTCGGCCTGCGTCGTGCCGAGGCGATGGTAATAAAGCTTCTGGTAGTAGTTGCTTCCGGTCAGTGCGGTGCCATCTTTGGGCGCGTCGTAGCGCGAATAGAAATAGCCTTTGCTGTCGGGCGTCCATTCGGCGCTCGAAAACTTCACCCACTCGGTTTTGTCGAGCAGATTCTTGCCCGTGGTGAGATCGCGCACCTGCCACATCTGCCAATCAGAACCGGCCACGGCGACGCCGTAGGCGAGATAGCGACCGTTGCGGCTGACCTTCATGCCGGTGAGCGCCACGGTGCCATCCTTGGACAGCAGATTCGGATCAATCGCGATTTGTGGCTGCGCCTTCAACGACGTGGCCGTGTACACGACCGACTGCTGCTGCAATCCGTCGTTACGCGTCCAGAAGTAGCGACCGCCCTCTTTCCACGGCAGCCCGAAGCGTTCGTAATTGTAAAGATCGGTGTAGATTTTTTTTACCGGCGCACGCTGCGCCATGGCGTCTAAAAATTTGTCCGTGACCGCGTTCTGGTCTTTCACCCACGCCTTGGTCTCGGCGCTGTTGTCGTCCTCCAGCCAGCGATACGGGTCGGCCTCAACCGTGCCGTGATAGGTGTCGGACTGATCCACCTTTCGAGTATCGGGGTACTTAAGCGATTGCGCGGATGCCGTGGAAGCGAAGATGGCGACGAGAGCGATGGGTGAGAGATAGCTTGGCATAGAGTCGGGTTTCGGGTTTCTGGTTAGTTGTCAGATTCGGATTTAATCAATGTCAGATTCGGTGCGGCGCTAGTCGGCAGCGCGGGCGTATCAAGTTCGACGCGCTCAATGGATTGAAACCGATCGCTGATTTTTTTGCTGGAAATGTGAACTTGCTCGACGTCCTTGTAGGCCTGCCCGATATGATCGGCAAGCTTGCGCATGCGTTCATCGAAGCGGCCAAATTCCTTGCCGAGCTTGCCGAGTTCATCCTTGATGATGTGCACCTGTTTACGCGTCTCGACGTCTTTCAATACCGCGCGCACGGTATTGAGCACCGCCATCAAGGTTGTCGGCGAGACAATCCACACGCGGCGCCGCTGGGCGAACTCGACAATGTCGCGATGGTGGGCGTGAATTTCGGCGAATACCGCCTCGGCCGGCACGAACATCATCGCGCCGTCTGACGTCACGCCGGGAATGATGTACTTGGATGCAATATCGTCGACGTGTTTCTTGACGCCCGCCTTGAATACCGCCGGTGAGACTTTGTCCGCGTCATCGGAAATCATGCGCTCGTAATTTTCCAGCGGAAACTTGGAATCAATCGCAATCAGGCCCACCGGCTCTGGCAGCTTCAATACGCAATCGGCCACGACCTTTTGGCCGGCATGACTGAAACCGTACTGAAACTCAAACGATGTCTCCGGCAGCATGTTGCGAATGACTTGCTCGAGTTGCACTTCGCCAAACGCGCCGCGCGACTTTTTGTCGCCGAGCAATTGCTGTAACGAGACGATGTTGGTGGTCAGTCCGTCGAGTTTTTTCTGCGCTTCGTCAATGGTCGCCAGCCGCGTCATCACGTTGACAAACGTTTCATTGGTTTTCTTAAAGCCCTCGTCGAGGCGCTCATTGACCTTGCCGGATATTTCGGCCAGTCGCGTGTCGTTGGCTTTGGTGAGCAGATCGACACGCTCGCTGATTTGCTGCGTCAGCAAGCGCATGGTTGACTGCATGTGTTCGGTCTGCGCGCGCATCTGCTCGGCGAGCTTTTCCAGCGTTTGCGCAAGCATGTCGGCCTTCAGGGCATCCTGCTTTTGCGACAGCGTTTGCGTGAGTGTGGCGAGACTTTGCGCTTGTTCGAGTTGCAATTTGGCAACGGCTTCACGCGTAGTGGTCAACTCTTGCGCGACCGCGGTGCGCAGTCGCTCGCCCGCGTCGAGCTGGCTTTGGGCGATACGATCACCCTGCTTGGCGAGACCGTCGGCCATGTCTTTGAGCATCTCACGATGACGGCTGTCCTGCTCCGACACCTGCTGGCCAGCCAATTGCGCGGGGAGGTCTCGCAACCGCGCCTGCAAGCGTAGCAACATGCCGAGCAGCACCGCGTTGAGCGCAACCAGCGCTCCAAACAAAATCCAGGTCAGCACTTCAGTGGACATTTCTTGCCCCGCCGTGGCTGCGGACGATCAATGCCGCTCGGATGCCAGCGGCGACTCGCGTTGACGTTCGTTCAAGTTGCGTAACTATTTGTTTTTCCACAGTTTATTTCACTTCACAAGCTGGCGAGCAGTTTAGCACGCGGCATCCACCGCTGGCTTGGGATCACGCATCTTCACGTTGATTCCTCGCCAGCCGGATGCCATTCACGCCACGAAATCCGCGTTTGGGCATCATCGCTGTTTGAAGGCTGTGCCAGCCGTGCAAAACTGGCGGGTGTCTTCACCATCACTGTCTTGCGTTCAACAAAGGAAACCAAATGCCGTCAGCACGTCCTTCTCAGCGCCGCACCAAACCATTGTTGTGGGTCATGTCTGTCATCGCATTGCCTATTGCCAGCTTCGCCGCGTCCGGCAATGCGTGGGCAGTCGATGGCGTCAACGCGGTCAAGCCTCAAACCGCGCGCACTGCTGCGGCCGCCGCCGTCAAACGCTACTCGGCGGCGCAATTTCTGGCGACCACATCGATGCGCGGCGCGTCATTTAGCGCCGATGAACAGCGCATCATGTTTTCGAGCAACGAGAGCGGCATTTTGAACGCCTACTCAATTCCCGTCGCCGGTGGCAAGGCCGAGGCCCTGACCAAATCCACCACCGACACCACGTTTGCGGTGGCTTATTTTCCGGATGACGACCGCATTCTCTACACGCGGGACAACGGCGGCGATGAAAACAACCACGTCTACGTGCGCGAAAGGGACGGCACGGAACGCGACCTCACGCCGGGTCAAAAGCTTAAGGCC
>JBCKPM010000105.1:0-5890 GCA_038901675.1 Usitatibacteraceae bacterium
GCGCACTCCAGGGCGGCGGTCACGCGCGCCGAGCGCGGCGCGTCTGCGGGCGGATCGAATCGACCGCGCAGCGATTGCCGCACACGATTAAGTTCGGGCAGGTCGTCCAATGCCGTCAACACCTTGGTGACGTATGCCGCTTCACCGTCTGCGATCCAGTCATCGAGCCCGACCGACGCCAACAAGCAAACTCCGACGCGTGACATGGTGCGGTCACCAGCCAAGGTGACAAAAGGTACGCCCATCCACAGCGAGTGATAGCTGGTGGTGCCGCCGTTGTAAGGAAACGGATCGAGCGCCAGATCGATGCGTCCGTGGAGAGCAAGATAGTCTTCAATCGGCATCCACGGTTGAAAAATAATGCGCGACGCATCGACGCCCGCTTGCGCAAACTGGTCGAGCAAGGCGGCTTTTATGCTTTCATCTGACGTGCTGCCGAGCGTCAGCGTGGCGTCACCGCGCGCGGCGAGAATGCGCGACCAGAGCGCCACCACCGGCGGGCGAATTTTGCGTGGATTGTTGAGGCAGGCGAGCATCACACCATTGCCGCTCAGCGCAGGCAGCGGCGCGACGTCCGGTGCCTCGGCGCAGGGTTGAAACGCCGCACCGCCCGTTGGCAACCGGATCAATTCTTCGGTGTGAAAACGATCCGTCGCGCCGATTGGATCGAACCACCGGTCGGTGATGCGATAGTCCATCGCGGTGAGCCCGGTGGTGCCGCCGTAACCGATGTAGGTCACCTGCACCGGTGCGGGCTTGCGGGCAAAGGTCAGCAGTCGATTGTGCGCGGTGTGTCCGGACAAATCGACCAGAATGTCAATTTGATCCTCGTGTATTTTCTTCGCACAGTCGTCATCACTCAGATGGTGCACATTGCTCCACTTATCGACGTAGCTCGCTAGGCGTTGGGTGACGGCATCCCTCTGTGCGTGATTGCTGTAGACGTGCAATTCGAATTTGGATCGATCATGGTGCGCGAGCAGCGGCTCAAGAAAAAATGTGACCGCGTGGTTACGCAGATCCCCAGACACATAGCCCACGCGCAGGCGGCGATGCGCGTCGCATTCGTTGGTGTGTTGCGGCCAAGTACTACGCAATGGCGCTTCAAATTGCGCGGCAAATTGGCGGTGTTCGTCGAAGAGCTGTTCATTCGAAATGTGATGGTCGTTTTGCAGGCAAAACAGCAAATCGCTGAATATCGCCGCGTTGTCGGGTTTGACCGCCAGCGATTGCCGATACGTCGCGGTCGCGGCCTCAACGTTACCTTGTGCAAGGTGTACCGAGCCGATATTGCCGAGCGCCTCCGCGTAATCGGGCTGTAGCGCGATCGCGGATTGGTAGCACGCGAGCGCCTGGCCAAGATCGCCCTGATGCTGATGAACCGCACCGAGATTCTTGTGCGCGATTGCCGAGCCGGGCGCTAGCGCGACAGCTTGCGTCAGATGCACCTTCGCCAGCCCCGCCTCATTCCTAGTGAAGTGAAGCTTACCAAGATTGCAGTGCGCATCCGCAAAATCTGGCCGCAGTGTGATCGCGATCCGAAACGCGACCTCGGCGGCGTTTAACTCGCCTTGGCTCACCAGCGCGTTGGCAAGGTTGTATAGCGCTTCGTGATCCTGCGGGTTGAGGTTGATGGCGGTCTGGAATGCAGGCAAGGCGTCGCGCGGTCGGCCCAACCTCATCAACGACAGTGCCAGCGCGTGGTGTGCGGTCACATAGTCGGGTTTGAGTTCGACCGCGCGTCGAAATGCGCTCACCGCCTGCTGGTGGTCGCCAACAGAAGCCGCGCTAACGCTGAGGTTACGCCAGGCAATGGCATTGTTGGGTTGCAGCGCAATCATGCGCATGAAGAAAGGGTGCGCTTGATGTGGCCGATGCTGATTGAAATAAAACTCGGCGAGGTGCGCGATCGCGCCGGGCGACGACTGATCCTTGGCGACGGCGCGCTGGAAGTGGCGCTCGGCTTGATCGAGTTCACCCGCCGCCAGCAGTCGCCTGGCCTCGGCGAGCATCGCCTGCGAGGCGCGTTGCGGCTTGGTTGGATGCGTGGAGATTTGGCGCACGGCACACTCTGGTTGGCGGGACGATAATGAAATTATCAATACGATGCATCATCTCAAGCCAACGAATTGGCCGATGAAAACATCACACTTCCCACGCTTAGGCGCTGGTGGCGCGTCTTTTATAGGAAGGCGATACCGATGCAACAGATCGTTGATTTCGTGCTGGAACTGGACAAACTCAAGAACGTCACGCGCAAGACGCGCCCGCTGGGACAACACCGTTACGAAAATTCGGCCGAGCACAGCTGGCAGATTGCCTTGTTTGCCTCTTCGCTCGCGCATTACGCTGAAACCGACATTGATGTTGATCGTGTGATCGGCATGCTGCTGGTGCACGACATCGGCGAAATCGACACCGGTGACACCCTCTTTTACGCCACCGAAGGTCTTGCCGAGCGGCAGGTCGCCGAGCACGCGGCGGTGACGCGCATCTTTGGCCTGTTGCCCGATGCAATGCGCGACCGGTTCATGGCGCTATGGCAAGAGTTCGCCGCGGGCGAGACGCCCGAAGCGCGTTTTGCACACGCGGCTGATCGCGCCATGCCGGTGCTGCTTAATCTGGCCAACAACGGTCAGAGCTGGCGCGAACACGACATCAGTCACGCGCTCGTCGTTGAGCGCGTCGCGCCGCCCATCAAGGCCGGCTGCCCCGCGCTATGGGACTACCTTGAAAGCCAATTGAATCAGGCGCGTGATCGCGGCTGGTTTGGTTCTACGTCGGCTTGACGACGTCAATCAATTGCTGACGCAAGGTTTTGCAAAACAAAGATACATCGGCCACGCGCAATGGCACCGGTGTCGGGGAAGGGTTCACAATCGTCTCCTGTGTGCCACATCAGGTGCTGGGGTCGCCGACTTGCAGCAGGGCACACGAAGAATTGTGTCCTGAAAAAAATTAGGGCAGGTTTAGCTCGCAGAAACTGCGCGGCAACGCCTGGGTGAACTGCCGACCAAGCCGAAATTCTACACAGTTTTGTTTTTCGGCGGGCGGTGCGGCGCGCGACGATCCAGTACCACTCTGTCAGTTGTGGTCGACAACCAGCCGGCGCGAACCAATACGAATCAGCGCGCCCGCAGGTGTGCCGTCAAGCGCGGCACGACGCCTGCAAACAGAATGGCCGTCGCGATAAACCCCGCGCCCGCCGCAAACGCATACGCCGCCGGTGAGCCAAACATTTGCCAGATTACGCCGAGCAGCAAGCCGGCCGGAATGGAGGCGATGCCGACGAGCGCGTAGTACCAGCCGAACAGGGTGCCGCGTTTACTTTCGTCGGCAAGGTCGCCGATCACCGCGCGCTCAACCCCTTCGCTCACCGACATGGCAAAGCCAAAAAATATGGCGGCGACCCACAGCGCTGAGAGGTTTGAGACAAACACGAACCCGAGCATCGCCACGCTGTGCAACAACCAGCCCACCATCAACAAAGAAAAACGTCCCTTGCGGTCGGCCCAGACCCCCGACGCGTAATTAGCGAAAATCTTGACAAAGTTCAACGCTGCCCACAGCCACAGACAATGTACCGTGGACGCGCCCAACTCATGTGCACGCAACACAATGAACAGCTCGGCCGTGCGCGCGAAGGTGAACAACATCACCGTGAGCAGATAGCCGCGAACGTGATGCGGCACATCCGCCCACTTGAGGGTGAACACGAAAGGTGTATGCGGCGTCGGCGCGCGCGCTTCGCGTACCCCAAACGCAAACAGCGCCACACACAACAACCCCGGAATCGCCGAGATCAGCAGCACGTCTTTGAGATCAGATGAAAAATAGGTGATGATCAACGCGCCCAATAGCGCACCGCCCACTGCGCCCAAATTATCGAACGCACGATGAATGCCGAATGCGCGCGCGCGCATCGATGGCGGCGCGAGATCAACAATCAACGCGTCGCGTGGTGCATTACGCAGCCCTTTACCTAATCGGTCCAGCGCGCGAATCACCATTACATGCCACCACACCAACGCAAAGCCGAGCAACGGGCGCATCAGGTTCGACACCAAGTAGCCGCTCACTGCGAGCGGCTTGCGCTGACCACCGCGCGCATCCGAATAGCGGCCGGCGTAGATTTGCACGATGCACGCTACCGCGTTAGCCAACCCTTCGACCAGGCCCAACACCACCGGTCCGCTCGCCAATACGGTGACTAGCAAGATTGGAATGATCGGCACCACCATTTCGGTGGCGACGTCATTGAGCATGCTGACCAACCCGATTACATAAATGCTGGTCGGCATGCGGCGCGGTGCCGCTGGCTGCGGGGCTTGCTGGCGCGGGTCGTGCGACGAAGGGGGCTCAGCCAAAGTGGAGTGCATCAAAGTTAGGGAATGCGCATGTTACCGACGATTCAAAGGGTCAATGCGATTCCCCCATTCGCGTACTTTGTTTGTGAACCCAAAGTAACGCGAAACATTGGCGGCGGTGAGCTTGTCTAGGGAGGGCGGGGCAGCTTGCCCTGGCTGGTAACCTGAGATCGCGCCTCGTCACACTGAAGAGCGCCCCTATCACCCCGAATCCGTTTGACGCCTAACGGAAGAAACGCTGATCGATCCAGATCGGTGCCACCGTTTCCGATAGATGCGTAGCCGCTTGTGGATGCGCGGCATTGACGATGTAGTTGATTGAATGTGGCACCACTGCCGAAGGTACCGGGAGCAATAGCGCGGTGGCACCCGCGAGCCAGGCATCACCAACGGCGCGACTGGTGCGTTCGTTTGCCTGCCAACCGGTTGGCAGGTTCGGCGTTGCCGAGATTGAATAGCCGGGAGCCACGTCGATAGCGATGAGTTTCAAGCTGGTCGGTATCGCCGTGAGAGAGAGCCGCATATGCGCCATAGACTCCAACATCGACAGCGCCGGATGCTCGCTCGCGTAGATGACCAGGCTGCCGATACTGTGCCAGCGTCCGTCAGCATGATGGCCGCCGACGCCGGAAAGTCCCGCAAATTGAGAAACCCGCCACAGCCGCACTAGAAAAATCCGTATGCGGTGCGGCGCATGTGGGATTCGATTAGCCTAGTACCGGCATCGGTCTTTGCCATGCTCATCGGCGTCATGGGTGGCTGGCCACGCACATAATCAGCCGGCGTGGAAAACCAGCGCATGGCAGCGTCGTGATCCTGAAACAGCGACTTCGCCTGTGCGAACAGCCGCAACACCCGCACAAAACGTTCGGATTCGGCCTCTGTTAATCGGTCATTGTTGGACAGCCGACGACGGATCGTCGTTTCCGGTCCCACCAGATTTTCTGGGATATGCAGCCGTGCGGACACACGCCGGTAGGTTCGCGGCGTGATGCCGCTACGCACAGCGTTGAGGATATCGATCTCGGAATTGATCCTGAGATCCATCAATTGCGACATCTGCTCGTAAACATCGGCGCCGACATTCTCGTTGGCGATCGGCGGTGACTTAAGGATTGCATTCATGACGTTACCCCCATATGGCGAAAAATATACGCCAAATGGATGGCGCAGGCAAATGGAATCGGCAGGCGACAAATGTGCGGCGCTATCCCACCTCGCGCCCTGCATGGCGCTCGGATTCGTCGGGCGCGGAGCAGTGCTCCGCGAAACCCTCGCCTCATCCCCAGGCGTCGTAGGCGAGTTTTTCACGCAAGGTGCCGGTGGACGTGCTGATCGCAATCACGCTGCCCAGCCGGTCGTGGTGCAGCCAGTTGAGCTCCGTCGTGCTCACCCCGGGCCGGTCAATCTCGACACCGATGCCGCCCGGCCAGTAGGTCTTGATGGTCGAGCCGCCGGCGTTGGTCTCGACTTCCTAGACCCCGGCATAGGTGACGACGCTGCCATCACTGCGTGTCTGCTTG
>JBCKPM010000106.1:0-5801 GCA_038901675.1 Usitatibacteraceae bacterium
GCATCTTCGAGACCGATGGTGCCGTCGGCGTTGACAATCCAGCGCGGCGCATCCGACGCAGTCTGCGGATTCTGTCCATAGTCACAGATACGTGTGACTATTTGCACATGACCCTGTGGCTGCATATGACCACCCATCACGCCGAACGACATTAACGGCGCACCATCAATGCTCGACAAGAATGCCGGAATGATGGTTTGAAACGGACGCTTGTTCGGTGCCACCACGTTTGGATGATTGGCTTCTCGCACAAAACCATGGCCGCGGTTTTGCAGGCTGATGCCGGTGCCAGGCACTACCACACCGGAACCAAACCCCATGTAGTTCGATTGAATCAGGCTGACCATCATGCCATTGGCGTCAGCGGTCGTCAGGTACACCGTTCCGCCCTCGGTCGGCATACCGGCACTCGGCGTGCCGGCGTGTTGCATATCGATTAGCGCGGCGCGCGCCTTCAGATAACGCGCATCGAGCAGAAGCTGCACATCGATGTCCATGTGTTGCGCATCGGCGATGTACCGATAGGCATCAGCGAAGGCGAGCTTCATCGCCTCAATCTGCAAATGCACGCTCTCGACTGAATCGACCGGATAGCCGGAGACATCGTGGTGCCGAAGTATTCCCAGGCAGATGAGCGCCGCCAGCCCCTGACCGTTGGGCGGGATTTCGTGCAAGCGCACACCGTGATAGTCGACTGAAATCGGTGTTACCCACTCTGCCGTATGGCAGGCAAAATCGTTCACGCTATGCACGCCGCCTAGTGCTTGCGCATGCGCGACCATTTTTTGCGCAAGCGATCCGCGATAAAAACTCGCCCCGGTGGTTGCTGCGATGTCTTCCAGCGTTGCCGCTTGCGCCTCGAATGCCCATTTCGCGCCTGCTGTCGGCGCGTTGCCGCCGATCGTGAACTCTCGCCGAAAATCGGGCTCGTCAATCATCTGCATCTGGCGTGCCCAACTCTGCGCAGTGATGGGCGAGACCATATGACCATGACGTGCGTAAGCGATGGCAGGTTCGAACAACGTCTCAAATGCGAGTTTGCCAAACTTTTGCCACAGCGCGACCCACTGTGACACCGCGCCGGGGATGGTGACGCTGTCGATGCCGCGCACCGGCATGGTTTGCAATTGCGGGTACTTGTGCGCGAAGTATTCCGGTGTCCACGCCGCCGGCGATCGACCCGAGGCGTTCAGCCCATGCAACGCAGCGCCGTCCCACACCAGTGAAAAACCATCCGAACCAATACCGTTGGATGTTGGCTCGACGACGGTGAGTGTGATCGCGGCGGCGATCGCGGCGTCAACGGCGTTACCGCCTTTTTGCAACATCGCCATACCCGCCTGGGTCGCTAATGGCTGCGAGGTCGAGACGATGTTGGATGCCATCACCGGCATCCGTTGCGACGCGTAGGGAAAATCGAAGCGAAGGCGCGTCATGTGGGGTTGCTTTCAGTCGAGAGTACGGCGTGTCTGTTCTGGAGCGCGCGTTGGTATTCCCACAACGCTTGTTCGTAGAGATCCATCACACACGGAATGCAACCGCTGCCACAACATTCGTTTGGCTCAGGTTGGCGCGGCGGAACAAGGTTGGCCAAGAGCGATTTCATGCAACGCAGGACGGTCGGTTCCTGATCCTAAGACGTGCCCGCTAGCGAATGGGGAAGCTTCGTAAAATTCTCCCGCGAAACCGCTTTCACTCTGCGACAAACGCTTCTTCGCGCTTTTTGCGGATGGCCGGAAGCGCGATGATGACCAGCAGCAACACCGCGATGCCGAGCAATGTCGCCGACAAGGGGCGCTCAACGAATGTCATCGCATTGCCGCGCGAGAGCAACAGTGCACGCCGCAGGTATTCTTCCATCATCGGGCCGAGGATAAAACCGAGCAACAGCGGTGCGGGCTCGCATTCAAGTTTTATGAACACATACCCGACCAAGCCAAATGCGGCCGTGACGATGACGTCAAACGGGCTGTTGGACAGCGAATACACGCCAATACAGCAAAACACGAGGATGGCTGGATACAACAGGCGGTAGGGAACCGTGAGTAATTTGATCCACATCCCGATCAGCGGCAAATTCAGAATCACCAGCATCAAGTTGCCGATCCACATCGACACAATCATGCCCCAGAACAACTGCGGCCTTTCCGTCATCACCTGCGGACCCGGTTGGATGCCCTGAATGATCAGCGCGCCGACCATCAACGCCATGACCGGATTGGGTGGGATGCCGAGCGTAAGTAATGGGATAAACGATGTTTGCGCGGCCGCGTTGTTGGCCGCCTCCGGTGCGGCGACGCCTCGAATATCGCCCTTGCCGAACTGTGACGAATCACTGGCGATTTTTTTCTCAAAGGTATAGGCCGAGAACGACGCCAGTATCGCGCCACCGCCGGGAAGAATGCCCAGCAATGAACCAAGTCCGGTGCCGCGCAAGACCGCCGGAAACGCCGTCTTGATGTCCTGCCAGGTCGGCAACAGACTACCCACCTTGTTCACAAACACTTCGCGCTTTTCACCCTGCTCTAGGTTCTTGATGATCTCGGCAAAACCAAATACGCCCATGGCGACCGACACAAAGCCGATGCCGTCGGCAAGCTCGGGAATGGAGAAAGTGAATCGCGCCATGCCTGAATTCACATCGGTGCCGACCAACCCTAGCAGCAACCCCAGAAAAATCATGCCGATGGCTTTGATGACCGAACCGTGCGCCAACACCACGGCCGCAATCAGGCCAAGCGTCATCAATGAAAAATACTCAGCCGGGCCAAACTTGAACGCGATTTGTGCCAGGGGCGGTGCGGCCGCGGCGAGTAGCAACGTTGCGACACAGCCGGCGAAAAATGAGCTGAGCGCCGCAATCGCAAGTGCCGTGCCGGCACGCCCCTTGCGCGCCATTTGGTAGCCATCGAGCGTGGTCACCACACTCGACGACTCACCCGGAATGTTGAGCAGAATCGCGGTGGTCGACCCGCCGTATTGCGCGCCGTAATAAATACCGGCCAGCATGATGAGCGACAGCTCAGGCTTTAAGGTAAAGGTGACGGGCAGCAACATCGCGATGGTGGCCACCGGGCCGATGCCGGGCAAAACGCCAATCAGCGTGCCGAGCAAACAGCCGATCAAACAGTACATCAAGGCTTCTGGCGTAAGGGCGACCGTAAAGCCGAGCGCCAAATTCGAGAGCAACGCTTCCATTAGTGGCTCTCCTTAACCAAAGAACGGGGGCCAGATCGGAAACGGCAACTTCAAGCCGTAGACGAACACGCCAATGGAAAACGCCGAAAGAATGACACCGGCAATGAGCTGCTCCTTGAGCCTGAACTCGTGGCCGCCAAACGCCGAAATCATCACCAGCACAACGATCACCAACGCCAGACCAATCAGCTTAACTGTCAGTCCAAACACGATCACCGCACCGAGTATCCACACCACCGGCCGCCAAGCTAATTGCCCCACCCGAACGCCATCGCTCAAGAATGACTTGACCAAAATCAGCACGCCGAGCAGCCCCAGCAAATTGCCGAGCACGAACGGAAAGTAGCCGGGGCCCATACGGCTAGCGGTGCCCATCGGGTAGTCGTAAACCTTAATGATGATGGCGAACGCAAAACCAATGGCGGCGAACATCACGCCGGACCAAAAATCTTTGGATTTTCGTAACTGCATGACTCCTCCCTCGTTGTTACCGACGATTGCAATTGTGCTGCCGATTCTAACCGCATTCGCATGCTGTTCCGCCGCGCTTATAAATGGCTGACAGGTTGGCGGACCACGTCTGCGTTTAGCCTAGAAATGTGTTGAGCTCTGCGAGCAGCAAATCTGGCACCTCTTCGGGGATGTAGTGGCCGGCTGCGAGCGGCGCGCCGCTGACTCGCTCGGCAACCCGCGCCCAATCGGCCAATGGATTGAAGCAGCGCTGAACCACGCCGTGCTCGCCCCACAGGACGCGGGTTGGACAGACAATTTTGCGGCCGTGCGCTCGATCGTCGCGATCATGCGCTAAGTCAATACTGGAACTGGCGCGATAGTCTTCACACATGCCATGCACGGTGGCTGGGTCGCTGACGTGACTCAAGTAGGCTGCATACGCCGCGTCGGAAAATGGCGCACGGCCGGTGCGGCCATAGACAATTTTTTGTTGCAGAAAAATTTCAGGCGACGCCGTGATCAGCTGCTCCGGAAACGGCGCAGGCTGCACCAGAAAAAACCACCACCAGTAGCCCATCGCAAATTCCATCGAGGTCTGTTCGTACATCGCCAAAGTCGGCGAAATGTCGAGCAGTACCAGCTTTTGCACCGCGTCCGGGTAATCGACCGCCATGCGATGCGCGACACGTCCACCGCGATCGTGCCCGCAGACAAAAAACTTTTCATAGCCAAGTGCGCGCATAACGGACACCTGGTCGTACGCCATCTCGCGTTTGCTGTAGTTGGCGTGATCGGGCAGACCCACCGGCTTGTCACTCATGCCGTAGCCGCGCAGATCGGTCGCGACGACCGTGTAGCGTTCGACAAGGCGAGGCGCGACCTTGTGCCACATGATGTGCGACTGTGGATAGCCGTGCAGCAGCAACAGCGGTGGCAATCGCTTGCTCGACGGAGCCGAGCGCACACCGTGAATGCGTACGTCGTTGACAGCAATATCAAATCGCGTAAAGGTCTCAAACATGGCCAGTGGGATAATCGCACGGATGAACACCACCGCAAATCCAGCCAAGCCGTCTCGTCACCTCGCGCCGGACTGGCTGGTGTTAGCGCCACCGTGTTTTGTCATTCTGTGGAGCAGCGGCTTCATCGGCATGCGCCTCGGTGCCCCGTACGCGGAACCGTTCACCTTCATGGCGTTGCGAATGGCGATTGTGGTTGCCATCATGTTGCTGGTGGTGCGGGTGTTTCGCGCGCCGTGGCCAAGTAGCCGCATGGCCGTTCTACACACGGCCATCGCCGGATTGCTGGTGCACGCGACTTACCTTTCCGGGGTGCTTTACGCCATTTCGTTGAACCTTGGTTTGGGCTGCATTGCTCTGATTGCCGGCTTGCAGCCGGTGCTCTCGGCGTTCAAGTCGCGCCTGCTGTTCGGCGAACGGCTGCAGAAAATGCAATGGCTCGGAATGGCGCTCGGATTAGCTGGCGTGCTGCTGGTGGTCGCACCGCGCATCGCCATTGACGAGATTGGCCTACAGCCGTTGTTGGCGGCGACCATCGCACTGTTTGGCATTACCTTCGGCACCATCTACCAAAAGCGCTTCTGTTCGGACCTTGATATGCGCACCAGCGGCGTGATCCAATTCTCGGCAACTGGCATCGTGCTGTTTGCCTTCGCCGCGATGTTTGAAACACGCGTCATCAACTGGACGCCGCAGTTTGTGTTCGCCCTGGGATGGCTGGCGATGGTGCTCTCGCTGGGTGCGATTTCATTGCTGTATGTGATGATCAGGCACGGCGCGACGTCGAAAGTGACGAGCCTATTTTCCTCACGCCCGCGGTGACCGCATTGATGGCCTACGCACTGTTCGACGAGTCGCTCACTGCACCCACCCTCGCTGGGCTGTTGGTCGCGGCTGTCGGCGTCGCGTTGGTGAGCAAGAATTGAAACTCCTTATTTGGCGCGCACTTCCAGACACTTTTGGCTGAAACGGTGCGCCACATAAGGACTTTACTAGTGCGACCAACAACTTGTTAACCGTCAACCCTGCTAAACTCTGCGCCACGCTGTTGTGCGCCGTCGCCGTTGCTAACGCTGTCGCGACAGAAGTGCCTCATCCATCTGCCCGCCATGAGAACCGCTGAACAACTAT
>JBCKPM010000107.1:0-5657 GCA_038901675.1 Usitatibacteraceae bacterium
CCGGCATCACCGTAAACGACTGCGCGACCGACGGTGCCGCGAAATACGCCGCGTCACCGGCCTGGTTGGCGACGATTGTGCAGACCCCAACGGTGAGCATTGTGATCACGCTGCCGTTGGTGCCGGAGGCCGTGCAGATGCTGGTAGTAGTCGAGGTGAATACGACTGGACTGGTGGAAGCACCACCGCTCGCCGTCACCGCAAACGGCACCGGGCTAAAGGATCGGTTGGCCAGCGACGCAAACACGATGGTTTGATTGGCAAGATTAAGAACGGCGGTCGGATCGGCGATGGTTTTCAGGACGACTCCAAGGCCGGAGCCTGCTGCTCCGCTTACGATCAGTGACCCGTCGCTCAGGACATCGACGCCGTAAGTAATGCCATTGATCGCATACGAGTAGTAGCGCACGCCGCCAACACCAAAACTACCATCCACCGCGCCATTTGGCAGGAAGCGCACCAGCGCCGGGGTAAACATACCGCTACCCAGCGTGGCCCAACCTGAGACTACGATGCGACCATTGGGCGTAATCGCCGCATCCCAGGGTGCCGCGCCATTGACGTTGCCGGGTGAGGTTGCGATAAAACTAAACCCACCGCTGCCGAAGGTGCTATCCAGCACGCCGTTGCTATCTACCTGAACCAACCCCACCAGTCCATCGGTTGCCGAATTCGCGGTTAACACCGCCAGAATCTTGCCGTTGGGCAACACGAATGCCTTGGCCGCCGTGAAAGACAGCGTGATCCCTGCTGGCAGCGCATACGAGGCCATGCCACCGGTTCCGAACGTCGTGTCGAGCACACCGGTGGTCGTAAACCGCGCCAATCGTACCTGACCCGATCCTTCGCCGGCCAGCACCGCGCGCCCTGCGGCATCGAGTTCCATCCCACGGTGCTGGCTGCCACCACTGGCGAAACTGGTCTTGGCAAGACCACCCACGCCGTAGCTGGTGTCGAGCGTGCCGTCGGCATTGAAGCGCGCGAGCGCGAACTGTCTGCCCGTCGGCGTTGTGTCAGTGGCAGACCAAAAACGTGCGGAGGCAACAATCTTGCCGTCAGTCTGCACGCGAACGGTGCGCGTGACGCCGACATTGATCGTGTTGGGAATCGGAAATATGCTTTGTCCTGGCGTACCCGCTGCGTTAAACGAGGTATCGACACCGCCGTTGGCCAACATCCGCGCAACCCCGATGTTCTGCACGTTCGAAGCACCGAGGAAACCACCGGTCATGACGGGCTTTCCATCTGGCTGGACGACAATGTCACGCAAGCCCCACCCGATCAAGTCCCCGGTAAAAATTGTTGAGTGCCCAGCCGTGCCGAATGTCGTATCGAGGATTCCGTTCGCGTTGTAGCGCGATACCAGAAAGTTACGTTGTCCGTTAAAGGATGTGCTACCCGCCGCCAGAATCTGCCCGTTGGGCAGCACCTTTACCCTAGCGTACCAGGCATCTGAAAATAACAAATTCGAATAGCTCTGTGAAGTGCGCACGCCCGTCGGTGTCAGCGTCGTCAACACGAAATCGTCGCCGGTAGATACGGTACGTAACCCGGCAACGATAATCTCGCTGCCGTCCCAACCGATGGTGCGCCCTTCCGATGCTTCCGATTCAGGAGCAATGTAAATCCCGTTGGTCGCAAATCCTGTTGCCGTGGTGCCATTGGCGTTAACCGCCACGACGACAAGCCGATTGTTCCCGATTCCTCCGCGCCCGACTGCAAAGATGCGTCCGTCGGGATGCTTGAACATGCCCTCGAGCTTGTCCTGCGCGCCGCCCGCATCTTTCGGCGCGCTGCTAAACCCTGTGTCGAGCACACCGCTGGCAGCGAAGCCGAGCAACAGAAAATCCCCGCCCGTGCCGCTGGTCGTGGTGCAGCCCGCGATGATTCGCGTGCCATCGAGCAGCACCGATCGGCATTTCTCCACCCCGGCGCTGGCAGGGAGCAGGTGCACTCCTGTTGTATTGAAGCTGGTATCGAGCGCCCCCACATCAGTCAGGCGCAATACAAAACCTGACGGCGACGATCCTTCATGCCAGCCTGCCACGACGATTTTCCCATCGGGTTGAATCGTGACGCCAGCGCCGACGTTATCACCGGCGCCCACCGTGAACCGCGCCCACCCTCCCGCGCCAAAGCCGGTATCCAATACGCCAGCGGCGGTGTACCGGACGACCAGCACCGCGTTGGATGCAATACCGGCAACGACAATTTTTCCGTCAGGCGCGATGGCGATGGCCAAGTAGCGCTGCAAACCGCCAGCCGCCGTTCCAGCATCGAACGGCGCGGTAGCCCCTGATGAGGCCGCACCGAAGGCGGTATCGCGCACGCCGGCTGCCGTGTAGCGCGAAACCACCGTACTGTTGTACTGGCCGGCCGGACTCAGCCCACCATTTTCCAAATAGCCATTCTCGATGGCAACAAGTTGCCCGCCGCTGAGCACCACTGCGCCGACTGACCTGCCGGAGCTGGCAATACCTTGGGTGCCCCAAGTGGGATCCAGCGTGCGATCAGTATTGAAGCGCGCAATCCCACCGCCAATATCGCCAAGAGTACTGGACGCGTCGTACGAAACGTAGTATTTGCCATCCGCTTGCGCGACAAATCCGGTCGGCGTATGCACAGCACGACCGACGCTGACCGTGGTCTGCCCATTGGTCCCAAACGCAGGATCGAGATCGCCCGCCACGGCACCGAAAGCCGGGCTGACTGCTTTGATGGTGGCGGTTGTGTACACCTCATAGAGAGCGGCGTTCACGCTCCCCGGCAGTCCGGCTTGGGGTTTCACATCAACCATTGCAATAAAACCAGCAAAGGTGAAGTATTCCTGACCGTTAACGAGGGTGTCGGGGGGTATCGTGAGACTTGCAAAGTTTGTGCCGGGAACTACAGAGTAAAGCTGGCATGAAGATCTGGGAATCCAAGCGCAACCAAATGGCGCAACCTCGGCAAATGGTAGGGGGCCAAAACTGCCACCTGCAATTCCAACGGCAATGCCACTGTCTGCATGCAAACCGTAAGCAGTGAACGCATTACTCGTGATGGTGAGGGCTTTGCTCGGATCTATTTCATATTTGCCGTTAACCCAGTTACCACCGCTGAGCGTCAAGATCGGCATATTGGGATAGGCATCGCCGGTCAACAGGAGCGGAACACTGACGCCGCTCACGGTAACCGTGTAGGTGCCGCTCCCAAACAACGAATCAAGACTACTCTGTGAGGAAGTTCCAAAATCGTTCGCATTGGGAAAGCCGTAGCGCCAGCCTTGGTCACCCGCGCTATAGAGGAGCGTTCCGTTGTTGTGAAAGCTGCCCAGTGCCACCGTATTGAAAGGCCCGGTAACAGTGGGCGCGGCAATTCCGCCGATATTTACACCGTCGACGTTGACACTGAAACCATAGTTGTTGGACTGTGGATTGAGCGTAACGGTATTGGCCGTAGATTGAACGTACCCATGCCCCTTTTTTACGATCACGGACTGGATCTGCGCGGAGGATTCGCTCATTGGCACCGCGAATAGCACCGCCATGGCGCACAAGGCACAAATGACATCGCTGACCGAACGCGCGTTAGCTGTTTGAATAGTTGCCATTGATTTGCCCCGGTGAGAATTGTGGAAGAAGCACAACTTTAGTCAATGTTCGCTTTACGACTTACAAAAAAATGCCCATCAATCAATATATACGCCGACAGCGTAGACGTTTGCTGATGATTGCGACAAAAAGGTAGTGCAACATTCTTTCTGTAAATTAATTTCACCCGACGCCAACAAAGCGGCTCAATGGCCGAGTTCGGAAAATCGGTGACTTGCAGAGAAAATCGGCTGCCTGGCGCGGTTGGGTGGGCCGACTTTGGTGAGTTTTTTTCAGAGCGGACGTAATCGTGCGTGAAATGTTGCATATTTGACTGGCCAGACGGCTAGGCACATAGTGGTGGCTTGTCAAATATGGCGTTTGAAATTCCTATACCCGCGACGATGCGATCGAGCTTGGTGGTATTGGGCGCTTTAGGCAAAGGCATCGGCAGTGATGCGCGCACGGTCATTAGATTTCTGAATCAATCGGGAAGCCCTCTTAGGTCGCGCGGTTTCCTCACGAGACTCTACTCTCACCATTTTGTGGTCATTCACGCGGCGGCTTTTGCCGCCGACGATTCACTCATGAGTGCAAATAGCGACTTGGTAAGTCTTTTTACGAAAATCGCCGGCCCGGAGACGACGACGGTGCTCCCATCAATTCGAGCAGTAAATTTCGTGGTGCCCCAAAGCAGATAATTTGTGATGGTGGCGCGAAAGACAAGGGATTTGCCCTGCCAAACGGGCGGTTTGAATCCAAGCTCCCCTATAAGGTATTCCATCATCTCGTCCACATCACGAATGTCGTCAAATATGTAACGCGTTACGGCGGGTCGTACAGTTACATAAAAGCCGATGAGACTTGCAACGCCGAGCATAATCAAGACCGCCAATTTCCATAGAATGCTTACGTCAGCGCGTACACGTTCAGGCAATCCACGTACACGTTCAGTCATCCATGTAGGGAAGTCCCTCGGTCTTAAAAGTACTGAAATATCGTCTGGAAATAAAGCCTCCAATGTACGTCGATTGATGTCGGCAGTCATTCCATCCGATGTGCTGCCGGATGGGGTCAAGCGTTGCGTGCCGCCAATGATCCCGTTTAGCTCTCGTAGTAAAACCCGTTTCTGTTGGCCATCGCTTGATTCGGATGGTGCGGCGTTTTGCAATGCGCGTAACTCATACTTGCCTTCAACGGATACTAGTCGCCAAATTTCCTCTACTCGGCCTGATTTCGATTGCGACAGGGATGCAGCAATGTGGCGTGCATCACGAATTTCGGATCCATGTAGCTCAAACGGGCTGGTATTTGATCTCGGAGAAAAATTCCACCCCACAACACCGCCGACCACAGCGACGACCACACCTAGAACGAGAGTGAACAGTACAACCTGCAAACCGCTATTGGCAGGTGGCAATTTTTCTGCGCGTACCAATTTTATCCTTGAACTCTTGCTGCGAGAACCCGCTGGGGGATTTGACTCTTGGCGCACGGCGTCAACTGCGTAAAACGGGGGAAACTGATAGATGACGAGCCGTTCAAGGATATTTTTTAGTTCCACCTCTCCAACAAGAAGAGGTTCTATACCACCACTGGATTTGATGGCCTGAAAGACTGCTTGGGATATGCATATTCCGCCAGGTTGTGCGAGTGGCTCAAGCCGCGCAGCAACGTTGATGCCCTCGCCAAATAAGTCATTTCCGCGAACGATAACGTCACCGAGATGAATCCCAATTCGAATGCACAATTGTTCACTCGGCCCGCAGTCCTGATTGTGCAACCCTATTTGCTGCTGGATATCGATCCCACAGCGGACAGCATCGGTGGCTGACTCGAACTTTGCAAATACTGCGTCGCCCATCCGCTTCAGTATGGTTCCCCCGAACTTTTCGATGGACCTAGACAGAATTGCGTCGTGTGTGTCGAGGAGCCGCAATGCTTGGTCTTCGTCATTGCTCATCATGCGGGAATAGCCGACGATGTCGGTAAACATTATCGCAACGAGCTTCCGACTGCGTTCCAAACTCATTCTAGGTCTCCCCTTTTCGAATGATTTTTTAATAATTCACACTGCGCAGTCGT